>CAYMLS010000446.1:0-3680 GCA_964390665.1 uncultured Bacteroidales bacterium
AATTTGAATTCTTTACGCCGTCTGTTATTATTTTAACCTTTTTCATGATGATGCTAAACACCCATCCCCTTCAGGCCCAAAGTATCATTCCCGAACCCGTTTCCTGGGAAAAACAAAGGGGTAATTTTACTTTGAAAGGATCCATTGATATTTTCATACCATCGGCAGACGACAAGATGCGCAGCAATGCCCGTTTTCTTTCTGACCTGCTTGAACCCCTTCCCGATGTTGATCTTTCCATCAAAACATGGAGCGATTCCGATCCGATGCCCGCCAATGGAATTGTACTGGCAATAGATGATTCCTTTGCCCAAACAGATCAGTACACGCTCGATATCTCTTCAAGACAGATCATTGTCAGGGGGCAGAGCGCCAGGGCTGTTTTTTATGGTATTCAGTCGCTCAGGCAATTGCTCCCCCCCGAAATAGAAGATAAACAAAAAGCGGCACAGCTGAAAAAGGTGAAGATCGGGAATGTCAGGATTGAAGACCATCCCCGGTTTAGTTACAGGGGTATGCATCTTGATGTAGGACGGCATTTCTTTTCTCTGGAATTTGTAAAACAATACATTGATCTGTTGTCGATGCACAAGATGAACACTTTTCACTGGCATCTTACCGAAGATCAGGGTTGGCGCATCGAGATCAAAAAGTATCCGAAACTTACCGAAGTAGGTGCCTGGAGAAAAGAAACGCTGGTGGGGCATTACAATGACAAACCCCGGCAATTTGACGGAGAGCGCTACGGCGGGTATTACACCCAGGAGGAGGTGAAAGAGGTTGTGGCATATGCTGCTTCACGGCATGTTACGGTTATCCCGGAAATAGAATTACCGGGTCATGCCCTGGCGGCGCTGGCATCTTATCCCGAACTGGGTTGTACAAAAGGACCCTATGAAGTGCAAACCAGGTGGGGGATCTTTGAAGATGCGTTTTGTGCCGGCAATGAGGAAACCTTCGTATTCCTGGAAAATGTTCTGGATGAAGTGGCAGCATTGTTCCCTTCAGAATATATTCATATTGGTGGTGATGAATGCCTTAAAAATCGTTGGAAAGCATGTGATGCCTGTCAGAAAAGAATACAAGACGAAGGACTGGCAGATGAATACGAGTTGCAAAGTTATTTCATCAAACGGGTGGCAGATTTTCTTGAAACGCGGCAAAAAAAGATCATCGGTTGGGATGAGATTTTAGAAGGGGGGCTTGCACCTTCGGCCACAGTGATGTCGTGGAGAGGTTTTTCCGGCGGCATAGAGGCTGCCCGCATGGGGCACGATGTGATCATGACACCCACCAGCTTCTGCTATTTCGACCATTACCAGGATGACCCTGATACCGAACCCCTGGCTATTGGTGGTTATACCAACCTGCGAAGGGTTTACTCCTTTAACCCCGTCCCTGAGGAATTAAATCCGGAAGAAGCAAAACATATTCTGGGTGCACAGGGAAATGTTTGGACGGAATATATGAAAACCTCCGATCATGTTGAATACATGGCTTATCCCCGGGCGGTGGCTTTATCAGAAGTACTTTGGTCGCCCCGTAAAAAACAAGATTTTCAGGATTTTAAAAAACGCCTCCGGAATCATCTGGAACGTTTCGACATGCTTCAGGTCCATTATTATGATCCTTTTCAGTAAAAAACACCTGTAGTTAACATTCCTCTCATCCCTTTGCCGCAGACCCTTTCGTCAATCTCACCGGGTTGTCATGCCCGTCGAGGGATACGAAATAATAAAAAGCCTGCACAGCTTTGTTTTTTGTTCCTGTATACATCCCCTCCACCACCAGCTCTACCTGTATCTTTAGTTTTACATTGCCTGTGCTTACCACTTTGGCAATAATTTCCACAATATCGCCCTTTTTGATGGTGCGTAAAAATTTCACCTCCTCTACACTAATTGTTACCATCTTTTTCCGCGTAAACCGGGTTGCTGCTATATATGCTACTTCATCCATCCATTGCAGCGCTGTTCCTCCAAAAAGTGTATCGTTATCGTTGAGGTGGCAGGGAAGCACTACTCTACATTGTCGTGTTGCCATATTTTTTTTGAACAAAAGTAAGAAAAGTTTTGCAAATGAGCAATTGTTCATTACATTTGCAGTGAACAAATGATCTATTGAAATGTCGCCAAGAGCAAAAAGACTGAGAAGAGTTGTTAATCCACCTGAAATAAAAGGATTCAGACCCTACGGACCTGACATAAAAAAAACCAAGCAGGATCCGGTTGTGCTTTTATTTGAGGAGTATGAAGCTTTGCGTTTGTGTGATTACGACATGTATAATCACCATAAGGCTTCTGATCTGATGGGCGTTTCGCGTCCTACTTTTACAAGAATATATGCCCGGGCACGGCAGAAAATAGCCAGTGCTTTTGTAGAGGGCAGAACCATGACCATAGAAGGTGGAAAGGTTTATTTTGACAGCGATTGGTATCATTGTCTCAGTTGCGGTTGTTATTTCAACAATCCTGAAAAAGAAAAGAAGATCCATGTATGCCCACTTTGCAGAAAATCAGAGATCGTCAATTATGACCCTGTTGACGAAACAGATGCGGGTCGGACTTTTCTGGATGATCATTGCGTTTGCAGTGTTTGTGGCAATGTGGAGCAACACCGGAAAGGGGTTCCCTGCCATCAGCAAAAATGCTCAGCATGTGGGGCGGGCATGAGAAAAAGAAAAAATAAATGTTCATCGTAATGAGTGTCAGCAAGAAAACCCGTAATTTTTATGTCTTTGATGTTTTTTGCAAAGACTAACGAAACTAAAATAAGGACAAATGAGAATAGCCATCACATCAACAGGAAATAATATGGATGCAATGCTGGATCAGCGATTTGGCAGGTGCAGCTGGTTTGTGATCTATGACACCGAAACCGGATCTACCGAATTTATTCCCAACCCGCACAAAGATGCGGAGGAAGGTGCCGGCCCGGCAGCGGTGGAGCTGGTCGCTTCCCGCAAAGTAGAAAAGATTATTTCGGGTGAATTTGGGTTGAAGATCAAACAATTGCTCGATAGTGTGAAAATTCAGATGATCGTGATCAAAAATCAGGATAAAACGATCAGGGATCTGATTGAAATTATTCAAAGTTAGGGGGTGGATACCCCTCAATGTAGTTTGGGAATCCATGACTTTTCCCACTGCATCAATGAGTCCAGTAAAAAAAGTATTTGTCCACAAATTTACACGAATTTACACGAATTTAATTGACTGAAATTCAGTAGTATAAAACAAAAAAATTTACACGAATGTCTAAAAACAAGTTTTTAGACTGTACTCATCAATCATACATATTTTTATGAACACTTAACAAAAGGAGGTAACAATGCCTGGAATGAATAGAAAAGGTCCTTTGGGCGATGGTCCGATGACCGGTCGTAAAATGGGAAGATGTAATCCTGAAAACCATACAGAAGAAGATCGTCCCTTTAGAAACAGAAGAAGAAACGGGAGTTGGGGCGCTGAGGAAAACAAAAACGATCTGCCACAAAGCGATCGTATGATGGGCGGCAGAGGTGAAGGACGCAGAAGACGCCGCCGGATGGAAGGTCAGTGATATGACCTTCCTTTCCCGGGTGTTTGCCATCTCCCGGTTTTCATCATCATCAATGAGTCCAGAAAAAAAGTATTTGTCCACAAATTTCCACGAATTTACACGAATTTAATAGATTGAAA
>CAYMLS010000447.1:0-3645 GCA_964390665.1 uncultured Bacteroidales bacterium
GTGTCAGCAAGAAAACCCTTGTTCTTTATGTCTTTTGATAAGAAATCGTCAAAACGAGAATAACGCAGTATTTGGCGTTTTCTTGCAAAGACTAACTAAGGTTTCAATATTGTCTTCTTTATCCCGGAAAGCAAAAATCCGATAGTGCAGATTAGAATATTTCGTCCGAAATTCCCAGATATCCGTTTCTGATTTTTTTAATTCTTCCAAATCTTCATTGTCAGCTTGTAATGCTTCAAATTCCTTTCTAAGTTTATCAAATTATAAACAGATAAAACAAATTTACTTTCTTTCTTATTTATTTGGTATATTCGCAAAAAACTTAATAGCAAAAACATGATCATCGAATCACATGCCTTTGCCAGGGCTGGTTTGCTGGGGAATCCCTCAGATGGATATTTTGGTAAAACAATTTCCATCATCATCCGAAACTTTGGTGCCAGGGTATCGGTTTACGAAACCCCTGAGTTGGTTATTGAAGAACAAGAGGTGGATTTTAACAAGTTCCGGAATATTTACCAACTTGTTGATTCTGTTCAACTAACCGGATACTATGGTGGCACCCGTTTGGTGAAAGCGGCAATAAAAAAATTTGCCGAATATTGTGAAATGAATAATTTTAAGTTAAGCAATAAAAATTTCACCATACGCTATCAATCCTCCATTCCCCGACAGGTCGGACTTGCTGGTTCTAGCGCTATTGTTACAGCTACTATAAAGGCATTGATGAAGTTTTATGATGTTGAAATTCCTTTGGAATACCTTCCAAGTCTTGTTCTTGCCGCTGAGAATGAGGAACTTGGGATAAATGCCGGATTACAGGACAGGGTTATTCAGGTTTACGAAGGGTGTGTTCATATGGATTTCGATGAAAAACAACTGAAAGAGAAAGGTTATGGAATTTATACGCCGCTGGAACCCAGAAATTTACCCAAATTATATCTCGCTTATAAAACGGAACTGGGAAAGGTTTCAGGTTCAGTTTTAAACAACATCAGAGAACGTTTTGAATCTGGTGATCCTGTGACAGTAAATACAATCCGGGAGATAGCGAACCTTGCCGATGAAGGCAGGGAATGTATCCAAAATAAAGATTATAAAAAACTGGATGACCTGATCAATAGAAACTTTGATCTTCGTTGCAAAATCATGAATGTTTCAGATAGCAATATGGAGATGGTAAATGTGGCCCGCGATTGTGGTGCTTCAGCAAAGTTTTCTGGCTCCGGTGGTGCCATCATTGGCATGTATGACGATGATGAAATGCTGCGAAAACTAATTGTTAAACTGAAAAATATCAATGCCAGAGTAATCAAACCTTATATAATCTAATGATTTATGAATACTGTAAAAAAAGCGGTGATTCCGGCCGCAGGATTCGGAACAAGATTCTTACCAGCTACCAAAGCACAACCCAAAGAGATGCTTCCCATTATTGATACACCTACCATCCAATACGTTGTACAAGAGTGTGTGGATTCAGGGATTGAAGATATTCTGATTATTACCGGCCGCGGCAAACGTTCTATTGAAGACCATTTCGATAGAAATTTTGAGCTTGAATCACGCATACAGGAAAAAGAGGATGAAATACTTTACAACCAGGTAAGACATATCGAAGATATGGCAAATATCCATTTCATAAGGCAAAAAGAACTCAATGGACTGGGAGACGCCATCAGGTATGCCAGATATCACTGTGGTCAGGAACCATTTGCTGTGCTTTTGGGTGATACCATCATTGATTCGGTTATTCCTGTTACCCAGCAAATGATAGATACCTATGAACAGTATCGCCAAACCATTATTGCTGTTGAAACGGTTCCGCACGATAAGGTCTCAAGATATGGCATTGTGGGAGGTGATGAAATAAGTGATAAACTAATGCAGGTAAATGCACTGGTTGAAAAACCGGACATAGATAAATCTCCATCAAATCTCGCTATTGCCGGCAGATATATTCTTACACCTGAAATTTTTGATGCCATTGATAAAACCGAACGCGGAAAAGGAAATGAAATTCAACTGACAGATGCCTTGCGGTTGATGATGAAGCGCGACAATATTGTGGCAGTCACCATCGAAGGAAAACGATATGATATCGGAAACAAACTGGATTTCCTGAAAACTACTGTTGAATTTGCTTTAAAGCGCCCGGAGTTTGCTGAACCATTTAAAGATTTTTTGAAAGATATGATAAAATAACCTCTTTCCATTTTAAAGATCGTTTGCAGATTACTTTTTATGCAACTATCTTATTATTCCTAATGTGATGTACAGCAAGTATTCCTATTGATCTTTAAATGATGAATCCACTCCGAAAACGAGTTTTCGGAGAAATTCGTGCAATTACTATGTTTTTATTTCGTGTCAGCAAGAAAACTCACGATTTTATCTGTGCTTGATAAAGAAAGCGTCAAGTGCAAGGCGAGCCCAACGCAGCAATTGGCGTTTTCCTGCAAACACCAGATAATAAACCGGGATTTGGTTAATCGCCAGGCACTGCACGCCGCTCATGTTCCTGCATATTACCGGTTGTTTTTCTTTCTCAATTCTTCGATTTCTTCGATTGATAATCCTGTTATTCTATTTACCTCCTTATGATCCATCCCCGAATCGATCAATTTTAATGCGATTTCTATTTTTTCCTCTTTTCTTCCTTCTTTTTTTCCTTTTATGATGCCTTTTTCTTCTGCCCAATCAACTGAGTTTTTTATATCCCGGTATGCATTTAAACTTGCTTCATATTCGCGGTATTCAGACTCCCCTAACTTTGCTATTTCTGCTATTTGGAAAAACCTGATGAATATTTCTTCTTTCAGGTTTTCGGGAATCCTGTCCAGTTTATTTAAATTCTTGATCACAAACAACCATTTCTCAAATTTTGTCTCCAGTTCATCCAGTTTCTTATTGAATTTTTCCATAGACAAATAGGTGAACGTCAGTTTATCGAAGAATATCTTGCCTGTTTCTATCTCCGTTATCTTCGCATCATAGCGGTACTTGTCAGGGTCGGATTGGTCTTCTTTGAATGCAAAGTCGAGTATCCCGATGGCATAAACATGTTTTAAGTTAAAGTTCCAGTCTTTTCCTTTGTCTTTGGCTTGATTTTGAATAGGAAAGGTTGAATAAAACAACATCCTGTCCTTAAAAAATTGCTGTTCCACCTTTTGCATTTCTACAATGAAGTGTTCGCCTTTTTCGTTTATACAATAAATGTCAAATATGGCTTTTCTATTTCCTACAGTAGTTGGCAAACTATCATTGGGTTGATATGATAATTCTTTGATTTTTCCTTCTTTGTCTCCCAGTAATTCATTCAGGAAATCCAATAATAAGTCCTTGCTGGGTTCTTCCCCAAAAAGTCTTTTGAAACCGTAATCAGTAAATGGATTTATGTATTTTTCTTTCCTTTCGATCATCTTTGTCCTTTTTGATGACAAATTTATTAAATCTTTCGCATATTTTGATACACTTTGGTATAAAACGAGAATCATACAATCGTTTACCAAGGCCAATGATAAGCACAACTAAGCCAGGCAAACCTAATTGTATAGCTCCAGAATAATTTTCAATTGTAACATCATCTATTGCATAGCCTATGATCAAAGGAAACAGAATAGCAAGTATAGATTCCAACAGAAT
>CAYMLS010000448.1:0-3643 GCA_964390665.1 uncultured Bacteroidales bacterium
TTCTTCACCGGATATTGGTCTTTGATATTGAAGTACATCTTTTCGCGACCAAGCGCGCGTTCGTAATAGAATTTTATAGATGAGATTGCCTGAATTAACTGGGTATGCCCTAATTTACCTGCAAGACCTTTCACGTAATTGTAAATTTGTTGCCAGGTCATTTCCTCAATATTTTCACCCCGGTTGTCGGTTATAAACTGGCGAAAAAATCCTGTATATATCTCTCGTGTGGCCGGGCTCATCCGCTTCAGGGTAAAGGTGTGGTCATATAGCTGCATAATCTGTTGCTCCTGGTGGGTAAGTTCAACCACTGGTTTTGTAATTGTAGCTTGTTTCACAGAATTTTTCCGGGATCGGTTTGCTGTAGATGGTTTTACAATTCGTTTTTCCCATTTACAACCCAATGATTCAATCCTGTTGATCACATCAAGGTAAATCTCGTTATCACCCGGAAAAATCCAGTTTTTATACCGTGATATCCAGAAACCCTTACCGGAAGCCTGCAAAGATTCATGAAGGGGCTGATTGTAACCATGCTTTACATAAAAGCACTTCTTTTGCTTGTCGATGGCAATTTCTACGGGTGCACTATCGGGTTTATCGGTGGGTATAACTGGTTTCGGGGTCTTTACAACCGGTATCTGCTTTTCTTCAGGGGGAGCGGCATCCGCCACGTTTTTAAAGTGAATCATTATCTCAGGCACATCGGCAAACCAACTGGTCAGAAAATCTTCATAATCATCACGATAGGCAATGTGCCACATTTTACGCGACACACTATACAATCTTCCGGGCAACTGTCTTATACGGGCATCTGCCTGGCTACCGGAGGTGCCGCGCTGAAACAGGGCAATGCGCTTTTCTCCTTTGTGCATTGTTAGTTTTACGATCATTTCTCGCATACCCAAATATAGGAAAAATGTTGTTTTTCAGCAATTTTGCCTGTTGTTTTGCAAAGAAACTAAAATAGTCATCGCGGTTTCTATGTTCCAGATCAAACTGTACACCCAATTCTGGTGAATTCCTACCCCCTATTCCGGGTTAAATTGCTCTCTTTTGCCTAAGGGCAAATGATATCAGAATATTTCGCACGTTTGCAGGGTTGTGTCTGCTGCAATCAAAAACCCTTTAGTATCTGATAATGTAACACTTATACCCCGCTGCCCGGCGGGGATGGGAGTTCTTTGCCCCGGCAAACCGGTTTTTTGCCACTTAAAGGGTTTAAAGCGGTGACTTTCGCAGAAACTTGCTGCAAATAATCAGCATGAACACCAAATGATCGCTTTGAAACCCCCTTTCAAATCTTACCCCAACTCTCCAAAATCGCAATGATGTGCATAGATAATAACCTGGGATTGATTTCAACCGGGAACCGGGAACAAAGTTCGATCTCAGCAAAGCTAATCCCGCTAGAGAGCGGGACTTGGCATGGCGTGCCGCTCATGTTCCTGTATATTATGCTGTCGTGCTTTATACAATATTATTGATATCCTTTTTGTTAATATGGAGAAAAGCCAAATAAACTATATCGTCAATAACCTGATAAAATATAGTCGTTTGTTTACTCAATACTGCTTTTCTCAATCCATTTTTAATTGTCGAGGCAGGAAACAGGAACGGATTTTGAATTATCAAATCAAGTTGATGGCTCAATTTGCTTTTAAAATTATCGACTTCTTTATCAGTCCATTTAAATTTGATATCATCAAGAATATCCTCAAGATTTTTAATAGATTCGTCTGACCATCGTAACTTATAGTCCATATCTACTTTTTACTTCATCGTGAGATATTGTCCGACCATTCTTAATATCGTTTAACCCTCTCTCAATCCCCTGTTTTTGTGGGTCAGATAAATCATCCCACCAGTCATTATCATTAGATTTGGAGTCTTTCACAATTTTAAGATATTCAATTGTCTCATTGTCATCCAGCTTTGTAAGCCACTCTATAAGTTCTAATTTAATCGCTTCCTGTCCCATGATATATTTTTTATCAAAGTTACAAAAATTATCAATGTTATTGGTTTTTCTGGCATTCGGCACAACGGTTAAGTCGGGTAGGCAAGGGTATCACTTAGATCCCGCTGCCCGGCGGGGATGGGAGTTTTTTGCCCCGGCAAATCGGTTTATGCTTCTTAAAGGGTTTAAAGCGGTGACTTTCGCAGAAACTTGCTGTAAACAATCAGCATGAACACCAAATGATCGCTTTGATTATACCCATCAAATCTCACCCTAACTCCCCAAAATCGCAATGATGTGCATAGATAGTGCTTGCAAGAAAACGCCAATTGCTGCGTTGGTCTCGCCTTCAAAACAGTCGATTACGAAAAGTAAACTCCTGTTTTTCAGTCATCGCCCGCCTTGCACTTGACGCTTTCTTTATCAAGCACAGATAAAATCGTGGGTTTTCTTGCTGACACTAGATAATAACCTGGGATTGATTTCAACCGGGAACAAAGTTCGGGCTCACCAAAGCTAATCCCGCCCGAGAGCGGGACTGGGCACTGCGTGCCGCTCATGTTCCTGTCTATTGGCAACAGTACGTTGTGATCCATGAATAATAAAAGTCCTAATGTCTTAAAATATATTTTGTAAATCCTGCATTCGAACAATTGCCATTATCTCAACCATATTATCATTGATTCTATAATATATGGTGTCAGAGCCACAAGGACATTTTCGATATCCTGCTTTTATAAAATCCACAGATTCAAATGCAAAAGGCCTTTCTGCAATAGTTTCAAAGTAATCAAAAAAAGCATCAAAGTATTTGTCAGATTGAGCAATACCAAACTTTTTGACTCCAAAATGATGAATGCGAATCAAGTCCTCTTTGGCTGCATTACTTAATCTATATTCAGCCATCAAGAAGAGATTTTGACTGTTTTAAAATCTCTTCTTTGGTATCACTTGTAAACCCACTTCTTTCGGAATTTTCCAATTTTGCTCTAATCCAGTCAATGTGAGCTTGTTGTTTTCGAGCCTGTCTGATCAAATCGTTGACAAGTTCACTTTTGCTGGAATACTCCTCACTGTCAATTTGTGCTTTTAACCATACATCATTTGGTTTCGAGAAAGATATACTTTGTCTTGGCATAATCTTGGGTTTTTGATGTAAAATTACACCAAAAATGAATCATTTGCAAGTATCTGTTTTAGTATCATTGGCAACGTTTGCCAGTCTCCCATCATACGGCACTTCTAATAAACCAAAAATCAGTAGAGCTCATCCCATTTCTGGTAGGCAAATGTTTTAGGAATACTAGCTAACCCCTTCGCTCCAGTAAAGCACCTTTTAATGAAATTATGTTCGGGTTAAATTCCAAATATGCAAATTTATTTCGAATTAAATTAAGTATGTGTGCACTTTATTATTCCTGAGGGTTTACCCCGTTGAATATACAACTTTATTTCTTGAAACCTCTTGGTTTATTATTATTCCACGGGGTAAAAGTCCCTTATACACCGGGGTAACGCCCGGAATTGCGAAGCAATCACGGATGACATGATAAAGTGTGTAAAAGAAGATTCTATCCGATCGATTTAATCAAAATTATGATCGGATAAAACCCGAGCGAAAGCGAAAAAATCTGATCAGACCTGGAGTGCCTCAAGGCGATGCGTATGCGTGGAGCCGAAGCA
>CAYMLS010000449.1:0-3619 GCA_964390665.1 uncultured Bacteroidales bacterium
CGGTTATAACCAGCAGGAGGTGGATGCAATCACCCTCTGGGATATTATCCATCCTGATTCGGGAACAGTGAAATGGAACCTTCGGGAAAACAGTAAAAACATTCTTATACCCTCCTTAGTGGGTTACCTGCCCGAAGAAAGAGGACTATATCCTGACCTGCCGGTGATCAAAACCTTGGTTTACCTGGCAAAGATCAGGGGCATGAACGGATCTGATGCCAGGAGAGAAGCCATGAACTGGATGGAAAGACTGGATATTGCCAACCGGGCCAAGGAAAAACTGCAGGCGTTGAGCAAAGGTAACCAGCAAAAGGTACAATTCATATCCTCCATCCTCCATCATCCCCGCTTCGCCATACTCGATGAACCCTTTTCAGGGTTTGATCCCGTAAACCAGGAGAAGTTTATTGATATTATCCATGAACTGAAGAAACAGGGCACCACAATTCTGCTCAGTGCTCACCAGATGCAACTGGTGGAAAAAATAGCAGATAAAGTTTTCATGATCAATCATGGTAAGGAGATCTTTTATGGTAAAATGGCTGATATCTATAAACTGCATGGCAACCAGTACACCATTGAAGTTACATTCAACTCTGATAAAAACAATCATGTGCCTGAAGGACTGCCGGGTGTGGAAAAAATGGTACAGGAAGAATCGGGGCGTGTACAAATGGTTTTCGAAAAAGAAATTCCGTTGCAAAAGATCATGGGCACATTGGCAGCAATGGAAGGCATTGCCAATGTTAAAACGCACAATTCCAACCTGCACGATATCTTTTTAAGTCTGGTGAGAAAAAAAATTCAGAATACAGAAACAACCGCTGGTTAAACCATTATAACTTACATCAATTATGAACCGGTTTCAACAAATATTAACTGTTACTGTCTGGGAGTACCAGAGATTTTTCAAAATCAAAAACGAACTTATTGGCATAGCGATTATGCTGGTGATGGGGGTAGTTGGCTTTTTTGGCGGCTCCTATCTTTTTTTGTATGGTTCAGATAAACAAGAACCAGTTATGGTGCATCAAAATGTTGGTGATGCTCTTACGGAAGAATTGAGTGAAACTTTCGAAGTTACCATCATTGATGAAAACCAAAAACAAAGCAAAACCGAAGAAATCATCACAGAAAAAGAAGGGGTGATCATCGAAAGATCGGATGAGGGATATTTGATCACCAGCTGGAAAGAACCAAAGCAACTGGATGCTATTCAGGAGATCCTGAATAGTGATGCTTTATCAAACAACCTGGCAGGTTACGATCTTACCCGGTCCGATTTCGAACAGATGACCCAACCCGCCCTTCTGGAGACACAATACCTGAGGCAGGATTCCAACAATCAGCGAAACATTGTGGGCTTTATTTTTTCAGGTTTCCTGATCATGGCTGTTTTCTTAAGTTTGGCCTATCAGTTTACGGGTATTACGGGCGAAAAACAACAAAAAATAACTGAGCAGATCATATCAGCCATCAAACCACAAACCTGGATGGACGGCAAGATCCTTGGGATTACCCTTACCGGACTTTCCTCTGTGGTTACCTATTCCATCATTGGCATACTGGGAGGAATCCTGTTTTTTCAATTCACCGGGGCTGGCGTCAGCGATATTCTGCCCTTTCTTCATCTTCCAACCATTTTGTTGTTCCTGGTTTTTACCCTGGTAGGTATTCTGATGTGGAATGCCTTTTTTGCTGCTATCGCTTCCATAATCACCGATCCTAATAATTCGGGTAAAAGTTCCCTCATGTTCTTACCCATGCTTCTTGCCTTTCTATCTTTTCTGGTTCCCTTAGATCCAGATGGTGCCGGGGCCATTTTTCTGAGTTGGTTTCCCCTTACATCTGCCTCAGCCATGCCCATGAGGTGGGTTACGACAGATCTTCCCTGGTATGAAGTTACCGGATCATGGTTGGTATTATCACTAACTTTTTATTTTTTCAGGATACTGGCAGCACGGATTTTCAGGCTATCTATCCTGATCAGTGGAAAAGAGCCCACATGGAAAGAGGTATTCGGTATGCTTTTTTTCAAATAAATCAACAATATATATCTGTTTTACAGGAGATTGAGGCATAGGGTTGATTTCTTGTGGAAAACTAAACCCTCACAGACGTTATAAGTAGTGTATCTTTACAATAAAAAAAAATGGATAATTCTACTCTGAAATCGTTTGGCGAATTGTTGACCATCATGGACGAACTGCGCGAAAAATGTCCCTGGGACCGCAAACAAACCCTTGAAAGCCTTCGCCATCTCACCATTGAAGAAACTTACGAACTGGCAGATGCCATCATCGACAACGATCTGGATGAGATCAAAAAAGAACTGGGTGACCTGCTGCTGCATATTGTTTTTTATGCCAAAATAGGCGAAGAAAAAGGTGCTTTTAACATCAAGGATGTGATGGATTCGCTTAACGAAAAGCTCATCAGGCGCCATCCTCACATCTATGGGGATACGCTTGCAGAAAACGAAGAAAAAGTAAAAGAGAACTGGGAAAAGATCAAACTAAAAGAAGGGCGAAAAAAACGGGTACTGCAAGGTGTTCCCAAAACCCTTCCTGCTTTGGTCAAAGCCTACCGGATACAAGACAAAGCGCGCGGTGTGGGATTCGATTGGGAAAAACCACATCAGGTGTGGGACAAAGTGCAGGAAGAATTGCAGGAACTCAAAGATGAAGTAGATTCCGGTGCCTCCCGCCAAAGAATTGAAGAGGAATATGGCGACCTGCTGTTCGCCCTGATCAACTACTCCAGATTTATTGATGTAAACCCCGAAAACGCGCTCGAGCGAACCAATAAAAAATTCATTTCCAGATTTGAGTACTTAGAGCAGCAAACCAACGCTGCCAATAAGGATATGCACCGGATGACGCTGGAAGAAATGGATGTTTTCTGGAATGAAGCCAAAAAAAAGGAGCGAGAATAACCTGAGATGCGTTGATTGGACAACCCTCTTGGGTTATGTAGGGTTTATCAAATGAATCCACTCCGAAAACTCATTTTCGGTAAATTGGCTTCGCCGAGCTTGCGGTTCGTGTAATTGACTTTGTCGGGCTCCGCTCCGGTTCGTGGATAATAAATGTTCTGTAGTGGACGCTCAAATTAGTATTCACGGCATAGTTTATATAACTCTTCCACCTCTTCCTTTCTGGCCATAAAAGGGCAATGCTGCTCTTTTTTGTTTTCGAAGAACTTACCGGTAACCCCTTTCAAGCGGTCGTCCAGCGCAGCCATCAATGGTGTTTCTGCACCCCTTTCAGGAGATTCATATCCACCATAACCCAGGTTATTGCTTAGTTTCGAACTCACATTCCCGGGGTGCACAGCCACAACACTGATACCCTTTTCCCTGTACCTGTCGGCATAGGCTGCAGAAAGCATCCTGTTGGCTTGCTTGCTCTGGCGGTAAGCAGTATCATTGTCATATCTTCGTTTGGTAAACTCCAGATCATCCAGATCAAGATCACCCGCCCAATGGCTCGCAACATTCACGATACGCGCATCTTCTGAACCCTCCATGAAAGGACTGAAATTTTCCATCATCCAGACATAACCCAGTACATTGGTCGCAAATTGCAATTCGGTTCCGTCTTCGTTTTCCTTTCTCTGG
>CAYMLS010000450.1:0-3614 GCA_964390665.1 uncultured Bacteroidales bacterium
CAGTTGCATGTAACCTGTGCTGTTGCACTTACCGAGCCATCAAGCACAGAGCATGTAATGGTAGCGGTTCCTGAAGTAACCCCGGTAACTCTTCCGTAACCATCAACATGAGCAATTCTTGGATCAGAAGATTCCCATTTCAATGCTGGAAAAGAAGCATTTTCTACATCCAATGCAGGATTAAGGATGGCTTGGTCTCCCGGATTTTCGAAAATGATTTCTGTCTGATCAAGTTCGACCGACCCTACCTGTATGGGAGCATCAGCATTGTTGTTTTGCCGGTTGTTGGCAAACCCATAGGCAATGGCCAGATATACCGATTGTTGATGGATGGTGTTTTCTGTTGACATCGGTGCATGAATATTGTTATTATATCTTTCATGACCCGGCCATTCATGCATAAAGGGATAAACAGAGAAATTTGCCCAGTCTTTATTCCATGGGCCGGCTCCTCCTTCCATCTCAACGCCGTCAATTACCCATGAAAAAGGGTTGTATCCGTAATTCATCGACCAGGGTCCGTAGGGAACAAATCCTTTGTAAACCATCCAGTTGTTATCCCAAAGGTAACGGGAGTCGAGGTGGAACCCTCCTCTGGCAGGTCTGGGTCCCACACCGGTCATCCAGGTGGTATGCAAGGGGTTATTTCCCAAAAAATAATCTGCGGTCTGGTGTGCAACATTTGCGTAAGTTTTATCCTGTGTTACGGCATAGGCAAATATATTTTCAAACATCCAGGGTGTTGTACCCTGCCCAATAAGCATAGGCATATCGTATATGCCTCCCCAGCGTAAACCGCGGATCTCTGATGCATTTTTCCCGCGCCAGTCGGCATTTTTTTTGCAAACATTTTTTAGGGATGCCTGTAAAGTTTTATCCACATCATTGTTGTGTGTCAGCAAATACAGGTAAGCACCATACCTTTCGTCCTCATCGAGAGGGTTTTTATTTCTAATTTTCTCCAATTCTTCTTTGGCTATGTTGTGATAGGTCTCATCACCGGTAATGCGATACAGACTGGTGGCAGCATACATTTTGTAAACCCAGAGTTCGCTGCTGTAATGGGCATGGGTCGCAGGTTGATTGTCGGGGTCTGATGCCCATTGAAAAGCATATTCTGCCTCGCTTATCCAGTTTACTTCATCGTGGGTCATATTTTCAAAATCGACATCATCGAGCATTTCTACCAGAAAGCTTTCAGGGTTCTTTCCCAGAGATTTGAGTATATAAGCAAATTGCGCTGCCTGCCCGGCGTAGAGGTAGGTCATGTATGCATCGGCATTAGAAACTACATATCTGCGGTAATCCTGCCATGAAGGTTTATCGCTTTGGGCATTTCCATCAACAGAATTGAAGAAATCAGGTGCTACCCTTGCACCACCTATACCGCCATCGCTGTACCCTTTGTTGATGAGTTCTTTTTTCAGGCGGTAATTGAATTTCAGGAGCCATGAGGCTTCATCAACCAGATCGGGAATGCCATTTCCACTTTCAGGGATATTCAGATCTCCGTCTGTAAACCTTTCTGGAAAAGCTTCATAAGTGAGCATAAGGAGAACAGGTACTCTCTGATGTGAAAAATATCCGTCCCAGTCCCCTGCATCATGATACCATCCGGCAACATCCAGGGGGTTTCCGATAGAAGCCTCGCGAATGGCTTCCTGCGAGGATCCTCCATTTTCGCCTTGATCCCATTCCACATAGGGTAGTGTGCAGTAGAGCAGTTTTCCTGAAAAATCGGTTCCATCATCGCTGATCACCTCGGTGTTTTGTGTTACAGGGCGTATGTAACCCTCTTCAGTATAGGGAGGTTCTAATCTTATTCCACTTCTCTGGTGATACAGAGATCTTGCTCCATGGTAATAAGCTTCAAAAACCGGATCTTCACCGATCTTAAATGGGAAAGACCTCCCTATTCCTTCTACGGCAAGAAAATAATTACCAGGTTCTGTAAGTGAACTGAAATCGCATTCATAAACTTCTGCACCTAAAAAATTTCTGTCTGGTGTATCGTTTGGCTGTCCGGTTTCCGGATTATCGGCAGCAGCTTTGAATACCAGCGTTCCCTGCATAGCAGCATGGGTTTCTCCTTCTGCATATACAGAAAAAGTGTTTCCTTCGTATTCACTGAGGTCCAGATTACCTTTATCGCCCATCCATTGATAAACGTAACCATACTTTGGTTTATCGGGGGCATACCCAAGGGTATTTACATGAACGGCCTCACTGCGATGCTGCTTTTCATCAAAAATAAAGGTCCATTCACTGCCATTCTCTGCCAGATCACCAGTATGAAGTGTGTAGCTGTATCCGGTCTTCATGGGTGTTTCAAATTCAAGATATATCCAGTGTTCAGTAACCCAGGGCTTACCGGTTGGATCAAAAGAACTTCCTCCCCATGGTACGCCACTGTTGCTTACAAATTCCATCCCTTTGCTTTTTCTTCCCAGGTCATCAGGGTTTACAGCATCCGAAAAATCGTTGTCTTCGTTACTCACAAGGGCATAGGAAGTAACAACAGAAGCGTCGTCGGTGTTAAGACGCGAAACGTTCAGATCGGTGGGGTATGTCATGCTTCCCTCGTCAAAATGCAACATGAGGATCTTGTCCGTAAGAGGGGTAACTTCGGTGATATCTGCTGCTTTTGCACTTTGAAAGAACATAGCAGAAATAATGAACATATGCGTTGCAATTTTGTGCAATCGATTATGCAACTTTTCACTTTTTTGGTTTTTCATCATTATTGGCAGGAGTTTAGTGTTGATAGTTTCTTAAAATATAAGGTAGCAAAGAATAAGGCAAATATAGGTGATCGCAATGGTAAATACTTTTCAAATGGATTCAGATTCTGATCAAATAGTGCTGAAACTTCATGGTGGCAAAAGAGAATAAGAAGTTTTAGTCTTTTCTTATGAGAAGTTTTTGAAGTGTGATCATAAAAACTCTTTGGGAGCCTTGCTGAAAATTTTTTTAAAGTCCCGGGAGAAATTTGAAGGACTATTGTACCCCATTTCATAAGCAAGTTGTGATACCTGATAGTTTTGCGACGACAACATTTCTGCTGCTTTTTTCATCCTTTCCAATAATACGTATTCAGAAGGGGTTTTTCCTGTTAATGCTTTTATTTTCCTCGTGAAGTTTGATTTAGACATGTGAAGTTTCTCATATAACAAGTCATATCCAAAGTCGGGGTCAAAGATATGCTGGGCAATGATCTGCCGGATTTTAGCGAGGAACTCCTGGTCAATTTTGTTGATTGCAGGTTTCCTGATCGCAAATGGAGATATGATATTTTCAGCGAGAAGTTTCCGGTTCTGAAGCAATGATAACGATTTTGCCTTCAGAACTTCAATATTAAAGGGTTTGGTAATGTAATCGTCAGCGCCTGTGTTTAATCCTTCGATTTGTTCCTCTGTGGTAGATTTTGCTGTAAGTAGAATGATGGGTATGTGGGAAGTTCTGACATCTGTTTTGAGGTTTTTGCACATCTCTGAGCCACTGGTAAGAGGCATCATAATATCACTGATAATGATATCGGGAATTATTTTCATGGCAGTTTCTATTCCTTCTTTACCATTACCGGAAGTATAAATATGGTAAAATTCGCTCATTTC
>CAYMLS010000451.1:0-3599 GCA_964390665.1 uncultured Bacteroidales bacterium
ACCTGAAAATACCCACTGCCTGGAACTATGATGCCATGCTTACCTGGTTCTCTGACCTGGGACTTTTTTCTGTCGGAGCTTTTTATAAAGAAATATACGATATTGATGTTAATGTGAGATTTATCGACTGGTCAGGAGATGAAGAAACCAATCCATATCACGGATGGGTGGTGAACAGTCCTATCAACTCGGAAGAGCCTACCACGATTTACGGAGCGGAAATGGAAGTGCAGACCAACTTCCGCTACCTTCCAAAACCCCTGGATGGCCTGGTGTTAAGTGGTAACTTCTCTGTTATGAATTCCGAAACATACTATCGCGTTTTCTATGTAGATTATCCGGCACCCGATTATTTGCCGGTTACGGCTGACTCTGCAAGGATCAATTCCACGCAAGGTCAAGCAGATTTTATTGCCAATGTTACACTGGGATATGAAAAAGGAGGTTTTTCAGGAAGGGTAAGCATGAACTATCAGGGCCCAAGACTGAACACTTCCGGAAGTAGAGAATTTCAGGATGGGTATATCGATGAGTACATGAGATGGGATGCAACAGCCTCTTACAGAATCAATCAAAACTGGCAGGTGATGCTAAACCTGATCAACATTAGCAATGAAACCGAAAGAAATTATTATTACATCCAAAGCCAACCCAGTCAAATCCAGCAATATGGTTGGCAAACCAACCTGGCAATAAGATACCGGTTTTAGCAAATACAAAGAACTTTTTATCAACAAATAACCAGGAATTTTTTACAATTCCTGGTTATATCAAATCAATTTCAATTTAATTTTTTTTATTTATTCATCAAAAATCAAACAAAATGAAAAGACATTACTACTTACCAATGCTTTTGGGAATTTTTATTTTCTTCTCAAACAATGCAATGACACAGGAATTTCCATGGCCCGATCTGGGTGATCCGATGATCATAGAACCAGGGGCACCCGGAACAATCAATGAAACCATTATGGGGGATACCACTGCCAGTGGGGAACGAAACCACAACCACTACATTCTGCGCAGAGGTCAAACCTATCTTTACACGGCACGTATCCAAAACAGCGGATATCCTTTGATGGTAACCGCCGAAGAAGGAGATGGTGCACTTCCTATCATCAAAGCGCTGGGACCTGCTGCCGGTGAAGATGAAGCAGAAAGAATTTTTCATGCTCAGGGTGACTTGTACCTCAAAGACCTTACCTTAGACGGATGGGATCAGGGTGGAAACTACACCGACAATGCCACAGTAAGATTGGCAGCAGATGGTATTACATTAGTGGTTGACAATGTAGACTTCTATTTTAACAGGCAAAACGCTATAAGGATAAATGCCGTCGACTGTTCTATTTATGTCGAAAACTGCGTTATTGCCGATCAGGGTGTGGCAGCAAGGCTCTGGCAGGGTTTTTTCCTGGCATTCAGGGGGAATTACTGGAAAGTATTGCACGTGCGCAACAATACAATTTACAATATGCACCGTGCATTAAATTCTCCAGGTAATCCTGCCCGGTATAATAAATTTATCTTTGAAAATAATACTGTTGTGAATACAGGACTAAATGTTATGCAATTTGGCAGGCCTGACAGCCTGATCGTTAAAAACAACCTTTTGGTGAATACAGGTATATTGGGTGATGGATTTCAGGGTGATCGCGAAGGCTTTGCAGAACCATGGTTCCAAATGTCAGTTGACTCTACATTTACCGCTGACACTGTTAATCCGGAGTTGGTCGACCCAATGTTGGTTGATTTCAGACATAACTATTCGTATCTCGACCCCGCAATTGCTGAGTTACTGCCCGATTCTTCTGATAAAGCCACTGAAACTTTTTTCCATCCGTACCTTGATGATCTGATGGGAATAGCCAACTATGTGCATAATGAAGCTTTTACCTTTAACAATTTCCCCGCCGAAATATCAGCATACGAAGCGTACATCAACGATTTTTATGAATTTTCCGATGACCCCGCTGAAATGCCACTGTTTAATATCGGTATCGATCAATTCAGAGCGCTTGACTTTACCTATAGCGACACTCATGCGGCATATACCGCATCCAGCGATGCCGGGCCACTGGGCGACAGAAACTGGTTCCCCGATTTTGTTCCCACCAATACAGAGGAACCCGATTACAATTTCGTGGAGGTGAGCGTTTATCCTAATCCTGTAAAAGATTTTGTCAGGATAGATAATCTGGAAGAAACGTCAGATATTTATATAGTAAACACCATCGGCCAAAGAGTAATGCATGTGCCCACAAGCGGAAATAAAGCCATGAACCTGGATATTTCTGATCTTTCTCCAGGTATTTACATCATTTCTTTCGAAAATGAAAATACCGTAAAAGGAATCAGAAAAATCATGAAACAATAAAATAAAGTCAATTTTTTCGGGTATAAGGGAGGAAAGATCACTTTCCTTTCCTTATACCCTTTTTAAATAAAATGTTGCTGGAGGGCATAAAGATAATGCCAGAGAGCAATCTAACAGCTTATTACCTTAAGTCGTTTATTCCACCTGTATTTTCCTGTAAAAACAAAAAACCTGGAGTAAAAAAACGCAGGCATCAGAAAATGTATATCAACCCGATGAAGAAAAAAACATCAGGTCTGATAAAAATGATTGTTACAGAATATATTCATGGAAGTAAAAACATGCAAAAACTTTTCATATTTCTACCAATGGTTATCTTGCTGTATGCCTGTAACACCAATGAAAGCAGGAACGATGAAAAGCAGCACTATAATGATATTACTTTACAATTAAGATGGGAAAGGTTAGGAGACCACACCGCTTACCATCCCAACAACAAAGAATATCTTAACATCAAAAAAGCGGTTATTTCGCCCGATAACAGGTTTGTTTTATCAGGTAACAATATGGGTAATGATATAATTTTATGGGATGCTGAAACCGGTGTGAGCAAATGGGAAAAAATCCTGGATGACAAAACATTATGTGTTGGATTTTCCACAGAAAATGACCATGCCATTACAGGAAACAGCGACAGTTCAGCGAAAATCTGGAACACCAAAAGTGGAAAACTCATCAAAACACTTGCATTGCAATCCGTGCCGGAAAGCATCACTTTTTCGCAAAAATTAGCATTGATGGCGATATGTTGTACAGATGGTTCAGTATCAGTATGGAAATTAAAGAACTATCAGCTGGTCAAAACCATTACAAGTTCTTCACTCCCATCAGATTCTGCATCAGAAAACCATTCTTCCAACATCAAATCTGTTTCCTTTTCTCCAGATGATCGTTTTCTTATGACCATAAACAACCATGGTAAAATCTATTTTTGGGATGCAAAAGACTTTTCACTTGCAAACACACTAAATGCAGCAAAAGAAAAGATTCAGACTACCTGCATATCTCCTGATGGAAAGATCTTTGCCTACACCTACAAAGATGATAATCAAAACAGCAGTGGATTTAAACCCGAAATACTGGTTTTATGGTGCTTGAAAAGCAATGAAGAAATATACCGGCATGAATTCCCCTCAGGGTTGCAGTCAATTCTCTTCACACCCAACAACCAATTTTTAATGGTCTATGGTGCAGAAGGCAAAAATCTTGATAAACCCTTCAG
>CAYMLS010000452.1:0-3594 GCA_964390665.1 uncultured Bacteroidales bacterium
TTTTCACTTTTGTTGAAATGACAAGCTTTGAAATTTTGGAGGATGAACAGCAAAGCAATGAAAAGGTTGCTGAAGTGAACTAACTTCATGCTTCTTCAAAAAGTAAAAAACCTCCTGCATTCCTGGAATGCAGGAGGTTTTTTGTTTTAAAGATATATCAACGATCTCTTCGGCTAAGCGAAATTTGCCATTTCGCTTCCCATCAGTTTATAATTTATAATCACGATTGTCCGGCAAAAATTTGATAAGGAAATTTTGATTGTTTAGATTCCTCACTTCACTTCGTTTCGTTCGGAATGACAAACTAATGAAAGTCTTGTCATTTCGAACGCAGGGAGAAATCTAAAATCTTTTACCGGACACCAATGACTTATAATTCAATTTACAAGAACGGAACAAGAATAACCTCCCAAAAAGTCTCATAGACTTGTTTTTTCCACCTCAATGGTTTCAAACTTTTCATTTTTAAATAAGAGAACGAATGCCAGCAGAACGATCAGCGACATCAGGGCGGTAACACCCCATATCATATCCCACTGATAGTTGATGCCTGCATTTGTATGGGTTGAAAAGAAACCGATGATCCATCCGCAAATAAAATTTCCGACCAAAAGTCCTGGGGCAAATGTCACAAAGAAAATCAATCCCTGTGCCTGTGCCTGTAAAAAAGAAGGCGCCTTTTTGCTGGTATAGATCTGTCCACCAAGGTGAAAAAAACCGAAGATCATACCATGAACACCGGCGCCGACCAAAACAAAACCCAGATTTGCCTCATTGCCTGCCAGAAAGAGTGCTCCATATCTGATCACCAAAGCGATCAACCCCAATACCATTGTTTTTCGCAGTCCGATCTTACGGATAAAAAAGGGCACAGAAAACAGTACCAGCAACTCTATTACCTGTCCGGTGCTCATGGTTACGGTGATCAGTTCATACCCCACACTGTTCAGATACTCGGAAAAATAAGACCAGTACATGGCAAAAGGGATCTGCGAAAAGAAGAGTATGAGCAGGAAAATTTTAAAATTTCGGTTTTTCATCATGACAATGCTCCTGAATCCCATGATATCCAGCAAAGAGGTTGTTTTTTCGGATTTCCCCGGCAAAGAATCCGGTAGCGTAAAATTGAAAAGAGCGGTGATGAAGCTCAGGGCAGATCCAAAATAAAAGGGAAGAACTGTGCCATCAAAACTTTGATCAAGTTGATGCACATAAAAAAAACTAAAGATCCCCGCCAGTATCCATCCGAAAGTACCCCAAACCCTTATGCGTGCAAATAAATCAGAAGGTGCAGAGGTAAGGGCAATAGAACTGGTGAGTGCCCAGGTGGGCATATAAAAAAGCATGATAAGCAGCATGAAAATGAAAAGAAATACCGGTTGGGTGGTGGAAGCAGCAAAAAGCAACATGATACCTACCATTACATTCAGGAATGCCAACAGGTATTTGGTGTTAAAATAGCGATCGGCCAACATGCCCACCAGGGGGGAGATAACGGAACCAAAGGCCATTGAACTTAAGATCAGTGCTGTCAACCCTCTGTTTAAACCCAGGTTTGCCAGATATGCCGCCAAAGGGATCCACCAGACAGCAAACATCATGTACTGAAAAAACATCATGGTTGAAAGCCGTATCTGTAATGCTGTTTTTATCTTTTCCATAACATCGTTTTATTTTTGAGATATGATTGCTGCCATTGTATTATGATACGTATATGATTCAACCTTCAGCATTGTCAAATAAATAAATGATGCCGGTAAACCATGTAAACCATATCTTTAGTGTTTTTTACTGATGGTTTTTATCATTTACTTCTTTAAACAAACTACCGGGATGTTTCCGGTTGACTATGTTTATCGCAGATAACTCCCACCAGTGCAGAAGATCATGTAAGACTGGCAATTCCCATTTCATTTTTTACCATGAATTTCTTATTTCTCCAAGACGATAACAGTAGCAATTTCATCAATGGGTAAGTCAGGAAGTTGCAGAACCTGACCGGATTCGGATGTAACTGGGAGGGAAGCTTTGTTTTGGTCAGCCAAAAACCAGGCATTCTGTATCTTATCCAGACCGTTAAGTTTCAGGACACCATCATCCGGCCAATCGAAAACATGTGCATAAATATAATTGTCTTTTGTAGTGTATCTTCCCCATTCGGGGCGGTCAACAGGACTGGGCTCCACACCGTAAATGGCATCGCTGTTTATCCTCATCCAGGCACCCATATCTTTCAACCTGTCTACACTGGGCTGTGGGATAATGCCTGAGGCGGTGGGTCCTACATTCAATAGCAGATTACCACCTTTGGAGGCTATATCAATCAGGTTTCGAACAAGCATTTCTGATGATTTCCAGTTGTCGTCAAAATATTTATATCCCCAGGTATCATTCATGGTAAGGCACGACTCCCATTTTTCTCCGGGGATACCGGTAGCGGGTATTTGTTTTTCGGGGGTTCCGAAATCACCTGCAAAATCACCTTCTTCGTTCATGCCCATCATTCCCTGCCTGCCAACATCCACTCTGTTGTTAATGATCAGATCAGGTTTTATGTTGCGAAGATAATTGTACATATCTTTTCCCATTTCTGTTGTATAATCGGGTATCCATTCTCCGTCGAACCAGATAACACCAATGTCGCCATATTGTGTTAAGAGTTCTTTCAGTTGAGGTTTCATATAATTCTCAACATATCGTTCAAAATTTGGGTTAACATTTTCGCTGTCTCTCCCCTGGTTATAATCCGGTTCAAAAACAGATTGCGCATCGGCATGGTGCCAGTCCATGATCGAATAGTAAAAACCAAGTTTTATATCCTCTTTTTCACAGGCATCAGCCAACTCTTTCAGTATATCCCGTTCAAAGGGAGTGGCATCAACAATATTCCAGTCATCGTTGTATTGCGTATCCCACAAGCAAAATCCATCATGGTGTTTGGATGTGATGATGATGTATTTCATACCCGCATCTTTGGCGATCTTCACCCATTGCTCAGCATCAAAATCAACAGGATTAAACTCTTTTGAAAATTGTCTGTATTCTGCAACAGGTATTCTGAGGGAGTTCATGATCCATTCGCCAATACCTTCTACTCTTTCACCTTTGTATTCACCTGCGGGCACTGCATAGGGTCCCCAGTGAATAAACATACCAAATTTGGCATCTTCCCACCAGGTCATGCGTTCATTTATTTCTTCCTGTGTTTCGTTGAGATAGTTTTCAGGAGAATCCTGACATGAGAACATCGTCATCAAAAAGCTAATCAGGAATACTTTGTACAAAATACTTTTTGGGGGTTTCATAAATTCCATAATGCTCAGGTTTAAATTTCAGAATTTGATTCATTGGGATTTTGAAGGATTCACAAAGATATTAGAATTTAGCATTCATTATGTTTTTTTTATTCATGACGCTTTGCTTTTATTAAGCGTATCTGTCCATTGCTACGCTTGATCCCACTCCGAAAAATCGTTTTGGGAAAATCGACTTTCCAGCGTTCTGCTTTGCTCCGGTTTGCAGATAACAAAATTTTTCAGTGGTCTCATTCTTATGAAGATTCATGAAAACTTCAATATAAAACAATATCTTTGA
>CAYMLS010000453.1:0-3586 GCA_964390665.1 uncultured Bacteroidales bacterium
TGTTTTGAAGGCGAGCCCAACGCAGCAATTGGCGTTTTCTTGCAAGCACTAAATATGCTGATGTATTCAGGAAAACGCCTATTGCTATTATTATACGAACTATTCTTTAGGTAAGGGGAAATGGGTGGATCGGCATTCTGAAGGTTTTTCAGGTTGTTTTTGGAGATACCAGGAAGGTATATGACTGGAACGACAGACTCATCCCAGTTTGCATGGGAAAGTGTCCGTTCAACCATGCATTTGAGCCAAACAGCGGGCCCTGTTCTTTTTTCGGGATCGTAATCACCTAAAACCAAAACTCGGGCATTTCCTGTTGCAGCATTTCTATAATTGCCAACCATTGCTTATCAGGATCGGACCATAGCACCGCTGTCGGGGCCACAAGGTTGCCGCTGTCGAACCGACTGGCTTCTCTTATGCTGTGGATCAGGCGTTGTTTGAAGGTTGTGTTCATGGTTTTGCGTTTTGCGTTTTGGGTTCGACGTTTGGCGTTCGACGGTTAGAAATCCATTATCAATGATCAAATTCCTGCAACAGGTTTGCCTTTAAGTCCTACATCAATGAGCCAGGCCATAAACTCAGCAAAAGGTTTAATATCCTGCTGTACGGAAGCACTTTCAAGGGCTTTCATATATGCATCCCCTTCCTGAACCGGGATCACTGTCCACGGGTAGCCGCCCGAAGCCAGCATGGCATTCATCAGGAAACGGCCCATACGTCCATTTCCATCCATGTAAGGATGAATAAACACAAAAATAAAATGACCGAGCACTGCACGTACACCAGCATTTTCTTCATTCTCCAAAAGGATAAATAAGGTTTCCATCGCATCAGGAAGTGCATTTGTGTTGATGGGAATAGGCCTTGACCCGGCAATATATACCTGATTGTTTCGGTAACCGGCCAAATCAGAAGGTTTCAGCAAACCCGCACTAACACCGGGGGCAAACATTTCGCGATACCATTGGTTGTGATCATCATTAAACACTCTTCCGGCATTTTCCCATCAAGTATTTTCTCTATACTGTTTTTAACAGCATTAAAGGCCTGCCAATAACCACGTGCAGCCAAAGCATCCCGATGTTTTCTATCTGCTTCATTCCCATAAACATCCCGGTCACCCGCCTTTACCCGCTCTATGAGGGTTGGAGTTACGATGTGTTTTTCAATTGACAAAGAGTGATAAGCGTCAGTTGTATAAAGGTCTGTCATCTTTTCAATGTAGGGTTGCTTTTTAAAGTGAGTGTTTGGTCCTGAGCGTTATTTTTTTTAATTAGTGCTTGCAAGAAAACGCCAATTGCTGCGTTGGTCTCGCCTTCAAAACAGTCGATTACGAAAAGTAAACTCCTGTTTTTCAGTCATCGCCCGCCTTGCACTTGACGCTTTCTTTATCAAGCACAGATAAAATCGTGGGTTTTCTTGCTGACACTAATTAATGCCGTGGCAAAGTTATTAATTAACGTTGTGGTAAAATTATTATTTGGTGCTGTGGCAAAATTATTATTTGATGCTTTGCATTAATCTATCCCTTTATGGATGATGGTTTCCTTACTCTTCACAGAAGGCAAATAACGATCAAAAATACGTGCACAATGCATTGCAATTTTGCTTCCTATTGATCTATCCAGCCCATTTTGATCCGGACTTAGCACACTTACCTGCATTACACCACATTCATTGTTTTCTTTGATATCTTTTAAGGGATGTCAGAAAACTTTAGAATAACTTTTCAAACAGCATTCATTCGTCTTTGCTCATTTGTCGCATTTACTAATTGAACTTAAGAGTGATTCCCCTGCCTCCTCAATGATGCCTGATTGTTTATCCCAAATTTTCTATCTCCGAAATGTCTTTGGGGATGGGTTTTCCTAAAATCTGGTAACGGTCATCTGTAACCAAAATATTGTCCTCTATTCTGATGCCACCAAAATCTTTTAATTTTTCTACTTTTTCGTAATGGATAAAATCAGTGAATTTATTCTCTGATCTCCATTGATCTATGAGTGCAGGAATAAAATAGCATCCTGGTTCCACGGTAAGTACAAAACCGGGTTGCAGTTTCCTGCCAAGTCTTAAAAATGCTGTTCCAAAAATATCAGATCGTTTGATCTCTTCATCGTATCCGACATAGTCCTCACCGAGGTCTTCCATGTCATGTACATCAAGTCCCATCATATGACCTAATCCGTGGGGCATAAAAAGTGCATGCGCCCCCAACTGAACCGCTTCTTCCAGATCTCCTTTCATCAGACCCATTTCCTTGAGTCCGCGGGCCAGTTGCAGTGCAGCATGCAAATGAACATCACGGAAGGCAATGCCTGGTTTGATCATTTCGATGGCGCTGATCTGCGAGTGCAGTACTGCCTGATAAATATCTTTTTGCAGCGAAGAGAACTTTTTACCCACAGGTGTAGTGCGGGTATGATCGCTGGCATAGTGCATGGGGGTTTCTGCACCAGAGTCTACGAGCAAAAGATCGCCTTTTTCCAGTTTATTACCATGATAATGGTTGTGAAGTGTTTCGCCTCTTTTGGTTACAATTGCCGGGAAAGAAAGCATTCCTCCGGCAGCAATAGCAATTCCTTCAATGGCTCCGGCAATATCTCTTTCAAATACACCCGGTTCAGCCATTTGCATTGCGGTGGTATGCATCTTCCAACCTGTTGCTATGGCTTTTTCGATTTCTGTCACCTCCTGGTTTTCTTTTACCGAGCGGAGTGCTACAATTGCCCGGATCAATGATTCGGATGATCTTCCCTTTTGTTCAGCAGGAGAGATTTCTGTGAGTGTTTCAAGCAATATTTTGTTTTCTGCCCGGTATGGGGGTAAAAAATGAAGGGGACGCCCTTGTTGGGTATAGTTTTGAACCGTTTTGTAAAGCTGATTTTCGGGCAATGTTTTATCTATGCCGGTAGTCGCAGCAATTTCCTTCATGCTTTTTTGCGGACCCATCCAAATGATATCGTCAAGACTTACATCGTCACCGAACAATGTATCTTCTCCACTGTCAAGATCCATAACCAATGCCAGTCCGGGCATGTCGAGTCCGGTAAAATACAGGAAATTGCTGTCCTGCCGGTAATGGTAAATGTTGGATGGATAATTCATCGGGACATCAATATTTCCGAGAAGCAGTATAACGCCCTGTTGCATCTTGCTCTTCAGTTTTTCTCTCCGGGTAATGTAGGTTTGTTTACTGAACATAATGATTTGTTTTTTTTAGTTTAAAGTTTGCGAAATGATTTTATATTTTGGTGAAAAAGTCTTTTTTTACTGCCAATTTTTGAAGTTACATTAATTTACAAGGTTACATGAATAATTTTTGATTATTTAAAATTATTTCAAATAAGCAAATTGTTTGCAAATGATTTGCAGAACATATACATTTGTTGACATAATTAATTATCAAATCTGGCTCCATGTTAAGTTCCGGTAAAGTTTTTTATAGTCCTTCAATTTCTGCACCGGGTGCTTTGATCTGCAATGTTTAAAAAAGTTTTCTATATACCTCAAAAGAATCATTTATCCACTAAATTTAAAATCCAATCAATATGAGTAAAAAAGGAATTCGATTAGCCTCGCTAAG
>CAYMLS010000454.1:0-3581 GCA_964390665.1 uncultured Bacteroidales bacterium
ACTTTGGTTTCTATGGTACTATCGGGTAATGGACCAAAGCACAGGGTGAGTAAAACCACGATTCAAAGAATTTTAGAAACAGCAAAAAAAATGGGATACAACCCCAACCTGATGGCCAGAGGGCTGCGAACAGGGAAATCAGGTATCATCGGACTGATCGTTGCCGATATCTCCAACCCGTTTTTTGCTATGATCGCCCGACTTCTGGAGAACGAAGCCTACAAATATGAATACGAGGTAATGTTTGCCAGTAGCGATGAAGAACTGGATAAATTCATAAAACTCGGCAATGCGTTTATTACCAGACAGGTAGACGGGTTGATCATTACACCTGTCATTGGATCGCAAGATATCATTCAGGAATGGTCCTCGAAAAGTATCCCGATTGTTTCCATCGACAGACATATTTCGTCCTTAAATATACCTTATGCTGCCACCGATAATTATAATGCCAGTTTCGATATACTAAAGTATGTTTATAAAAAAGGATACAAAAAAATCGCTTATTTAGGAAAGCAGAGCAATTTATCCAGTTTTACAGACCGGGAGAAGGGTTTTAGAGAGGGAGCCAAAACACTGAAATTAAAAAAAGAGAACTATACAATTTTTCAACTTGATTATCATAAATGGAAGATTGAATTAAAATCCACCATTGAAAAAATTATCAATGAGAATTTTGACCTCATTTATTTCAGTCAGAATATGCTGGGTATAGCCGGTTTAAAAGTTTTGAAAGAACTCAATATTCGGATACCTGATGATATTGCTGTGGTAAGTTTCGACAATCCGGATGTATTTGATTTTTTCTCGCCACCCATAACCTGCTATGAACAACCGTTGGATATTCTTGCTAAAAACGCCCTTCAATACCTGATGAAGATAATCGATGGGGAATCTATGGAAACAAAACAATACGAAGAATACAAAGGGCGGTTGATTATCAGGGAATCCTGTTGAGAAACGAATATTTTTAAACCCAAAAAACAGTATATACAATGGAAAATTATGTTATTGGACTTGATTTTGGAACCGATTCGGTAAGAGCGCTCATTGTAAACACAAAAAATGGAAAAGAGGTTGGGTACGGAATGTGGAATTACACCGCATGGGCAAAAGGACTGTACTGCGATCCGGCAAAAAACAGTTTCCGGCAACACCCGGACGATTACCTGGAAGGATTGCAAAAATCAATCGCTCAGGCAATCGATGAGGCAGGTGAAGAAGTGAGAAAAAACATCAGGGCTATATCGGTGGACACCACTGGTTCAACACCTGTGGCAGCGGATCAATATGGCACTCCCCTTGCTTTGCTGCCCGGATTTACCGACAATCCCAATGCCATGTTCATCTTGTGGAAAGACCATACCGCAACAAAGGAGGCAGATGAGATCAACCATCTGGTAAAAAACTGGGGAGGCGTGGATTACACCAAATATGAAGGGGGTATTTATTCATCAGAATGGTTCTGGGCAAAAATATTACACATTCTTCGCACCGACATGCAGGTAGGAGAAGCAGCATACACCTGGATAGAACATTGCGACTGGATACCTGCTCTGCTTACCGGAACAACCGATATAAAGCAAATCAAAAGAAGTCGATGCGCCGCAGGGCACAAAGCCATGTGGCACAAAGAGTGGGGCGGATTGCCCTCCGAAGAATTTCTCTCAAAACTCGATCCCCTGCTTACCGGAGTGCGTGACAAACTTTACAGCGATACATACACCAGCGACATCTCGGCAGGAAAACTCACCAAAGAATGGGCTGAAAAACTGAATCTCCCGGAAGGCACCATCGTTGGTGTAGGTGCTTTTGATGCGCACCTGGGTGCCGTAGGAGGCGAAATAAAACCTTATAATATGAGCAAGGTGATGGGCACATCCACCTGCGATATGATTACCATTCCCACAAAGGAAATGAAAGGTAAACTGGTGAAGGGTATCAGCGGACAGGTTGACGGTTCCATCATACCCGGAATGGTAGGACTGGAGGCAGGTCAATCTGCTTTTGGAGATGTGTACGCCTGGTTTCGCGACTTGTTGCTTTGGCCGCTCAAACACAACATGGATAATCCGTCTTGCACAGAAGTGGCAGATATGGAAAAACTCAAAGGTTATATGCACGATCATTTGATCGCTCAACTTTCGCACGCAGCAGCAGATATTGACCCGGAACAATCAGGAGTAATCGCCATCGATTGGTTAAATGGTCGCCGCACACCAGATGCCAATCAAATGCTTAAAGGCGCCATTGGTGGTTTGGGTCTGGGTACCACAGCACCTGCCATCTTCAGAGCGCTGGTGGAGGCAACTGCTTTTGGCTCCAAAAAAATTATTGACCGCTTCAGGGAGGAAGGTATTCATATCGAGGGTGTTGCAGCGTTGGGTGGGGTAGCCAAAAAATCAGACTTTGTTATGCAAATTGTTTCTGATGTACTCAATATGCCGGTAAGTTTGGTAAAAAGTGAACAAACATGTGCACTGGGATCAGCTATGGCTGCTGCTGTGGCAGCAGGGATACATCAAAACTTTGAAACCGCTCAGCAAGCTATGGGTGGTGGATTTGAAAAAGAATTCCATCCCCGTCCGGAATTTGTTCAAAAGTACAAGGATCTTTATAAAAAATATCTTCAGCTGGCAGAAAGCGTGGAAAAACTTTAGAAAAAAGGTGATCAATGTAAAAATTGATCACCTTTTTTATTTAAATGGTTACTCCATGGTTACCTGCTGCCTGAATTTTTCTCCTCCCCTGCCCCCTGCATACCGGTCGCTGTTTCGCACCATCCAGTCGGTTAGCCGGTGTGTCATCTCAAATCTGAGTTCCTGATAACCGGGATCAACCCACAGGTCGTTCTCCTCCAACGGATCATTCTCCATGTCGAAGAGTTGCCCCTCCAGTTTGTCGGGATCGGCAAAGTTGTGAAATACATTCAGTTTGTAATTACCCGATAAAAACATGGTACCATGCAAAGGTGGATCAAAATAGGTTCCTCCAGGTCCGTATCCTGTATTTCTGAACGCACATATGGCAAAATCGCGATAGTACTCATAATCCACTCCCTGTTCAATGAGTTTGAGCAGGTCCATGGTTTCGGGCATCCACTCCTGTAGCTGATCTTCAGAATAATTGGCCTGGGATAATAAGGTGTTGGTTATGTCATTGAGCTGTACAAGTTTATCTGAGGTGGTGCCAGGGGCGATTTTGCCGGGATAACGGATAAGAAAAGGCACCCTGATGGAAGGATCGTAAAAAAATGCACCTTTAGAGAATAAACCTTTATCAAATACCATATCGCCATGATCGCTCACAAAAATTACGATGGTATTGTCATAGAGTCCTTCCTCATCAATTTTGTCCAGTACTTTACCCACTTCCTGGTCCAGAAATGCAATGGATGCGTAATACCCTTTTCTTAGCTCATGCACCGGGTCGCTGAAACGTGGATTGTTCTTCACGTTAATGGTGTTCAGGAATTCTCTTTTGATCGCCTCCGGCACCTCAGTGGTATCCACGTCCGGGTGTGGTGCGGGGATATGGTCATCGTTAACCAGTTCACGCGACGATAGTGGATGATCGTAATA
>CAYMLS010000455.1:0-3578 GCA_964390665.1 uncultured Bacteroidales bacterium
TTTTGCCCAATTTAAATATAGCAGGATATCAGCTCTATTCAGCAGAAATGTCGGGAGGCATTAGTTCCGAAAGGATAAAACCCAGAGCGAAAGATATTGCCAAAAGATTATGGAGCATATATTTTGGACTCACCTTTTTATTGGTTGTACTTTTAATGTTGGGAAATGTTGATTTCTATGAAAGTCTTTGCCACGCTTTCGGAACCATTGCTACTGGAGGATTCAGTACAAAAAATGCAAGCATTGGGCATTACTCGCCATACGTGCAGTATATCGTCATGATTTTCATGTTCTTATCAGGGATAAATTTTACTGTTCATTACTTTGCCCTCAATGGCAATTTTCGCCGTGTTTTCATTGACACCGAATTGAAGGCATATACCGGAATCATTCTTGTAATTGGTTTTACCATTACATTGATTTTGTTTTTACAACAGGCACTTCCTTTCGAGCAATCTTTCAGAGATTCCTTCTTTCAGGTGGTTTCCATCATAACCGCCACCGGATATGCCACTGCCGATTATCTTGAATGGAATGATTATGCCTGGTTTCTGATTTTCTTACTCATGTTTGTGGGCGCAAGTATTGGTTCCACGGGAGGAGGCATCAAAGTGATCCGCCACGTAGTGGCCTGGAAGTTTATTAAGAGAAGTTTTATTTCATTGATTCATCCGCAAATGGTCAAACATGTTTTTGTAAATGGAAAATCAATTACAGATGAAAAGGCTATATCTGTCATTTCATTTATTGCGATTTACATCCTCATTGTTATCATTAGTTCGGTTTTTATGTCTTTTTTGGGATTGGATATAGAAACTGCTATAGGATCGGTACTTGCTACTATAGGCGGTATCGGTCCTGGGATAGGACAGGTAGGGCCCTCCGGCAATTTTTCCCAGATACCCGATTTAGGAAAAATTTACCTTTCGTTTATTATGATCGTTGGCCGTCTTGAAATACTTTCAATCCTTGTATTATTTACACCTGTTTTCTGGGAAAAATAATGCAGAAGATCTAATAAGGGCGTATTTTCTTATGCGATATATAAATGTGTTCAGTCATACTGATTTCTGTTCCGGCTGGTATATAATAAGTGATTGATTTACGATGTATTGTTAAGTACTGGGATTTGAATGTTAAACATATTTATTTCATAAAAATAATGAATGGAACTGTAAGTATTTCTAATTCATACCATCCACATTTTCTCTTTTCATTTCAACCTCCAATGCTGATTTTTTGCTGGGTAGCGAAAACCAGAACATACTGCCTTTTCCGGGTTCTCCTTTAGCGTCTGCAATACCGCCATGGCGGCGAATGATCCGTTGAACAGTGGCCAAACCGATCCCATTGCCTTCAAAATCAGCATCGTTATGTAAGCGCTGAAAAACACCAAACAGTTTTTCCTTATATTTCATATCGAAGCCGGCACCGTTATCCTTGCAATAATAAATGACCTGGTTGCCTTTACTTACTGAAAATACTTCAATTTCAGCCCTTTCTTTCCTGGATGAATACTTGATGGCATTTGATAAAATATTGGTCACCACCTGCCTGATCAGTCCGGGATCACCGTAACAGTTTTTAATATTATGTATGGTGATCCTGATCCTGTTTCTATCTGCTTCACTGGTATTTTCAAGGTAAGTTGATTCTATAAGTTTTTGCATATCAATAACAGACATTCTGATCTCTTTCCGGGTAAGTCTTGAGAACGACAAAAGGTCGTTGATGAGCATATCCATTTTTTGTGCATTTTCCTTGATGATATTGCACAGGCGCATTCCTTCCTCGTTCAGTTTACTACCAAATTCATCCATCAGAATAGCCACAAATCCGTTGATTGCTCTGAGCGGGGCACGCAGATCATGAGACACGGAATAGCTAAAAGATTCAAGTTCCTGATTGACCAGTTCCAGTTCTGTGGTACGCTCTTTTACATGTGCTTCGAGGTTTTTCATAAGACTAATGTTCTCATATCCGATATTGGCTGCCTCTGCCAGTGTTTTGATGAGTTGTATCTCTTCTTTGTCGGGCGTGTAATGGACATCCCAGTAACAGCCTATGGCAAATTTCGGGTCTTTTTCGTTGGACGGAAAAACCGCCAGGCTTTTCACAAAAGTATGCTCATATACCTCAATGGGAATGCGTTCATCCTGATAAATATCATGGATAATAGCAGGTTTTTTGTTTAGCATTGCCCATCCGGTAATGCATTTGTTCAATGGATACTTCTTCCCTTTCCAGAGTGGGGTGTCTGTATCTTCCTCCACGTAAAAGCACGATTCATTGTCTTTGATAACAAAGGTTGTACCTTTGGCATTCACCAGTTTACGGGCCGCATCGGCAACAATGATCTGCAAAAGTTCGGTACTGTCTGCTCTGGAAATCCGATTGATGGTTCTGATGATCTGTCGTAGTTGATTGTTGAGTTTTTGAATTTTGACTTCTGCTTTTTTACTGAAAGTGATATCGCGGAAACTTACAACGGCACCTGTGATCTTACCTTCTTCCCTAATGGGTGCACTTATATATTCAACAGGAAAACTGCTCCCATCCTTTCGCCAGAAAACCTCATCGTTTTGTATATTAATCTTTCCATCGCGAAGGACTTGTTGAACGGGGCATTTTTCCAAAGGGTAAGGGGTGCCATCTTTTTTTGTATGATGATGGGCAGAATGCATTTGTTTCCCCAACAGGTCATTTTTTTCATAACCCAACATCTGCAACGCTGCTTTGTTGATCATGGTTGCTTTGTCAGAAGTATCTACAGCAAAAATTCCATCGCCGGCATGCTCAAGCACCAGTTCAAGTTTTCGTGCTGTTTCGCGGTGTTCCATTTCTATCATTTTCCTTTCTGTGATCAGGTCGGTGTACAAGATCATGCCTCCTATCTCACCTTCTTTTGTATACCATGGTTTGCATAGCCATTGGGTATATTCAAGGGTACCATTCTCTCTTTTATAAATATCCTCTTCATTGCTCATGGTTTCACCTTGCAGTACTTTCTGATGTACTTTTCTCCATTTCTCCGGTAAGTCGGGGAAAACTTCATAGTGATGTTTACCTATGATATTGTGATCTTTCACTTTATAATCCTTCAGGTATTTGTCGCTTACAAAAAGGTAGTTCAGGTTTTTGTCATGAATGGCAATACCGCTGGGGTTGTGCTTGATGATACTTGCCAGAAACTGTTCTCTGTATTGAAGTTCCAGTTCGCTTTTTTTTCTTTCCGTAATATCCTGCAAAACACCCGACATTCTGCTGTAACGTCCTTGCTCATCTTTGATGTGTCTGCCATTTACCCATATCCACTTTTCTTTCTGATCAACATCAATGATGCGGCATTCAAACCCGAGGTCTTCTTTTTGTTTGATCGCATTATCGAAACATTTTTCCACATATTCACGGTCGTCGGGGTGAACATGTCCGGTAAAGATATCCGGGGTCCAGTGGGAGCACAATTCCTGATATCCAAATATTTTATCATGTTGCAACGTACGGTTTACATTTTGTGTGATAAGATCCAGTTCCCAGGCCCCAAGGTTTATGGAATCGAGAGCAAATTGCAAACTTTC
>CAYMLS010000456.1:0-3571 GCA_964390665.1 uncultured Bacteroidales bacterium
TTTAAATCTGTACTTTTGTGATGATGAAAAAGAGAAATTTTACCAAAGAAGAGAATCTAAAGATAATCAAAGAAGCTGCGGAAAAAGGAGTAAACGAAACCCTTGAAAAACATGGTCTTTATCATGCATCTTACTATGACTGGAAAAAGAAGTTTTGGATGAATGATGGGGTGTTTTATAAAAAAGTATCTGTTTCTATTCACAAATTTTATATATTTGGCACGCATTAAAGAAACATTAAAAAACTTATCTACCCATGACTACCAAACCTTTAAAAAGTATTTCCGCTTTGACTGCAGGCGGGCTCCTTCTGACGGCGTGCGCCGGATCATCCCAACAGGAAACAGAAGAACCGACCAATCAGGCCCCGAACATTGTTGTTTTTCTTACTGACGACAACGCCCACTCCTACTGGGGTTACGGCGGTGGACCCGATTTATCGCCTACAATTGACCAAATTGCTGCCGATGGTGTCGAATGCACTGAGTTTTATACTCCGTCATCTGTTTGCACACCCAGCAGGTATGCATTCCATACCGGCAAATTTGCCGGAAGATGCGAACATGAAATTTTCCAGGAAGATTACCCCGATAATCAACCCTACAATATTGCATGGAACACCTTCCTCACACCCGATAAAGATGTTACCATAGGTGATGTATTACGTGAAAATGGATACAATACCGCCTTTGTAGGCAAATGGCATCTTGGTAGTGAAGAAGTGGACTACGGGCTCAATCTTGAAGATGATCCGCGAGACCCGGAAGTGGTAGCAAAACTGGAGCGAATGGAATCAGTCCTCTTTGATGAGATCAGAGAAAATGGTTATGATTATGTTGCCTCTGTTCTACCCCAGAATTTTGATAACCTCCCGGTTGCTGCTTTGCACTATCATAACCTGGAGTGGATTGCCAAGGGAGCCATTGAATTGATGGATTCTTTAAGTGAAATGGAAAAGCCCTTCTTCATGGTGGTAAATATTACCACACACCACGGTCCATGCCATACCGAATCCATTGATCAGGATATCAGACTTACACCCTACGGATATCGTGATGGAATGGAGGGAATCATGCCACCTCGCGAAACCATATATCCAAGGATCGAAGAAGCAGGTTATGAAGTGAATTTCCATACGGCTGGTACCGTTTGGACTGACGACATGGTAAAAGCCATGCTGGATAAATTGGATGATACCGGAGAGCAGGATGAGACTGCACTTGTATTCCTTTCAGATCATAACCGTTATGATGGCAAGGCAACATGTTACCAGGGTGGTGTAAATGCTCCCTTCCTGATGAAGTATCCTGGAGTTATTGAACCCGGCACGGTAAGTAATAACCGGTTTATGATGATTGATATGCTTCCTACCTTTGCTGAAATTGCCGGATTGACGGAGGAAAAACTCCCACAAATGGATGGCAAAAGTGCATGGAATGCTATCAAAAACCCCGAAAAGCAAGTACTAAGAGAATATTCCTACTTTGAGATGGGATATACACGGGCAGTGCTTTCTGAAGATGGATATAAATATGTGGCTGTAAGATTTCCGGATGATCTGATCAATAATATCAAAGATGGATTCATTGTACGAAATACTATCGGGCATGGTATCCACCAACCCACTATAACACGATACCCTCATCTGCTTGACGCTGAACAGCTGTATTACATTCCCGCCGACCCAGATGAGCAGGTAAACCTGGCTGATGATGTTGAATACAGCGAAAAACTGGATGAATTGAAAACTATGTTGGAGACCTATACATCAACATTTGAAAACCCTTTCCCGATTTACGATCCGGATCCGTTTTATGAATCAGATACCTACACCAATATGAAGAAAACCGCTCGTGAAACGCTTGATATGGATCAATTCTACTGGTACAGGGATGATTGCTATTAATACATAGTGCCTGCAAGAAAACCCATAAATACTTATCAATCTGGTTGTTATTGTTGGAAACTTGTTGGAAACTTTCTATGATTTGACTTGCATATTTCGCTTAAAATTCGGATATTGAGCATATTAACTGATTGAGATTCGTAGATTTCCAAGAATAATTTTCAAAGATTCAAATTATGAGAAAAAGATTCGGGCAACAATTTTCTATTGGCAGGTTATTAATTGAAGATACGATAATTCCAACCGCAAAGAGAAGCGGATCTTTACCCGGATTGTATGCAGCATTGAAGGAAATTTACATGAACAGGAAGTATAATGAAAAGATATTCAGTATATTAGACTCAAAGATACTGCCCAAAAATAACCAAACAGGTCGTGCGGGACTTGATCTATGGCAAATATTCGTTTTGGCACAGGTTCGTCTTTGTCAGAATATTAGTTATGACGATCTTCATTATTTGGCCAATTATGATACGTTGATGCGCCAAATTATGGGTATCGAAACCGAGTCTGGATTTGACAGGCATCAAATTGGATATCAGCGCATAATAGATAATGTAGGGCTTCTTGATAATGAAACGGTAAGGGATCTCAATCAGGTTATTGTGGAACTTGGACACGGAGTTTTAAAAAAAAAAGAGGTGGCAGCATTAAAATTAAAGACTGATAGTTTTGTAGTAGAAAGCAATGTGCATTTTCCGACTGATTACAACTTGCTTTGGGATAGTGCTCGTAAGAGTATCGATATGATAACCAAATTACAGGAAAAGCACAACCTTCCAGGATGGCGAAAATTGTGCAACTGGCGCAATGATTTAAAAAACAAAATGCGGGCTCTGGGTCGGGCAAGTGCATCAGGAGGTAAAGGAAAGCAAGATCGGGTGCAATATACGGCAAAGAGATACCTAAGAAAAGCCAAATCTCTTTACAGCAAACTTGAAGGATCAAAAAGCAATTATCCGCTAACTGATGAGGCAGATATGGTGATCCTCAGGGAACTTGAAGATTTTATGCAATTGCTGTACAAACACATTGATCTTCTTGAAAGACGTGTAATCAATGGTGAAAAAATCCCCCATGAAGAAAAAATGTTTTCCATTTTTGAGCAATATACTGAGTGGGTCACTAAAGGAAAAATGCATCCCAATGTAGAATTGGGCAAGAAAACTACAATAACCACAGATCAGTTCAATTTGATTGTAGATTACCATGTAATGGATAACCAGTCTGATTCGGAAATTGTGCCGGAGTTAGCCAGTCGGATATGTTCAAAATATGTTGTAGAAAGCTGGTCTTTTGATAAGGGTTTCTGGAATAAAGACAATAAAAAACTGCTATCTGAGAGCGTTGAATTTCTGGTACTTCCGAAAAAAGGAAAATGCAACCAAAGTGAAGCAGAAGAAGAGCATCGACCGCTTTTCAAGAAACTCCGTCATAAGCACAGCAGCGTTGAGTCAAACATTAACGAATTGGAGCACAGAGGTTTAAATAGGTGTCCAGATAAGGGATACCCAAATTTTAAAAGATATATTGGTCTTGCAACCTGTGCTTATAACCTAAGAAAAATTGGTCATCGAATCATCGAAGATTTGCGTCAGCAGGAATTGCTTTTCAGAAAACAAGCAGCCTAAAAATAACCTGAAATTCTCCAAATACGTATTTATT
>CAYMLS010000457.1:0-3553 GCA_964390665.1 uncultured Bacteroidales bacterium
TTTAATCAAATTATAACCAGATGAAACATCCATGATTAAGCATTAAACACACACGAGGATGATTATTCACGATGGAGGTGGATCGCCCTGAAGGGGCAAATAAATTCAACCCAGCGGCAACGCCCTGGGTAACTATATACAAATAGCCTTTAGCGCCCTGAAGGGGCAACTTAGAAGCACTAAACGTAAACAACTCAATATCAGCGATAAAAAAAATTATAAACAGATGAAAAAACTAGTCTTATCTCTTTCGTTCCTTCTCTTTATGATTCATCATGTTTCTGGTGCTGAAACATCCGGAAAAAACGCTCCTTCTTCAACAGCGGCCTCGGAGGAATCTATCGTAAATACTTATCAATACCCCCGAATTGTACCCAAATCAGAACATTTTAAGGTATTCGCCAATGGCAAACAAGTGGAAGTATACTATACCAGTGCCGGCGAGTTTGCTGCCTTTTCGTGCAGGGGTGTTGTGGATATGGAGGTACATTTGCCCGATCAGACCATTGAAAGGGTTTACCTTTCGCCCCTGAAACATGGGATAGAACCTGTTCGTAAGGATGATCAGATATCTTTTCAGATTCCGGGTCCTATGCTTTTTGCTGTAATGATCGGAGAGCATCCCGCATTGTTCATTTATGCCAATCCGTTGGCAGAAAACAAGCCTGATCCTGAGGATCCGGATGTATTGTATTTTCGGGAAGGACAGGTGTACGAAACCGGAGACATGATCCTGTCTTCAGGTCAAACACTGTATATAGAAGGAGGCGCGGTAGTAAGAGGGTCTGTATTTGCTTCAGGTGCCGAAAATGTGAAAATAGCAGGGTTTGGAGTTTTAGACGGAGGGTACTATAAAGGGGTTACCTCTCGTAATCATGTGGTTTTTGAAGATTGTAAAAACAGCAGCATAGAAGGTATTGTAATGATTGAACCTACAGCATGGATGGTAGTACTGGGCATCAGTGACCATATAATCATTGATAACATAAAGCAAATCAGTGTACTAAGTACGCATGATGGGATTGATATTGTAGGTTCGCAGAATGTAACCATAAAAAATTCCATCATGAAAAATGGCGATGACTGTGTTGCATTGAAAGCTTTTGACAGGCGAAACGACCGCAGAAGAATCCGGTACGATCATTCGCGTGATGTTAAAGATATCCTGGTAGAAGGTTGTGTGATGGTGACGTATGCCGGCGGACATATTTTTGAGGTCGGACATGAGTTGATCACTGACTCGGTCACACGGGTTGTTTTTCGCGATGTAGACGTGCTGGGTGTTCATGGGCACGGAGGTGTTTTTGGTATTAACAACAGCGACAGGGCGCTTGTTAGTGATATTCTGTACGAAAATATCCGTGTGGAGCACTACTACAACAAACTTGTTAATCTGAGGGTGATCAAAAGCCGTTTCCATAAAGGAGAAGAAAGAGGTCAGGTGCGCAATGTTGTTTTTCGTGATATTGAAGTAACCAATTCACGATATAATCCCGGGTATTCTGTTTCACTCATTGGTGGTTATAATGAAAATCATACCGTTGAGGATGTTGTTTTCCAGAATTTTCGTGTCAATGGTGAAAAAGTTACACATCCCGATCAGATCTACCTGTTTACGCGCAATGCATCCAATATTGTTTTCAGATAATCATCAGATGTCCTCAAAGAAAAAGCGGTTGATCCTTTGGTGGGGTCAACCGCTTTTTGATGATTTATGACAGACTATTTTTCTGCTTAGTGCTCCCCATGCATCAGTTTTTTCACCAGAGGCGCCGTAATAATACTTAACAAGGCAACCCCTATGGCGATCACAAAAATGCTTGAAAAAACATTTGTGTATGAAAGTAAGGTGCCGTAGGCGCCCCCTTTTTCCATCACAATTTCAGGGTTCAGACCGGTTATATATTCAGAGATGCGATCGAGGAAACCACCACTGCCGGTAAAATCGCGTTGGGTAAATTGGGCAATGATGCCGGCAATATACTGAGCGAAAGAGATAGAGAGGAACCAGACCCCCATCATAAAAGATACCACCTTGGCAGGAGATAACCTGGTAACCATGGAAAGACCGATAGGACTGATGAAAAGTTCACCCGTGGTGATCAGTAAATAACCAATAACGAGGAAACTTAGCGGAACCATTCCTGTTTCGGAAGCAAATCTTGCACCAAGCGCAAATACCAGGAATCCAAGTCCTAATTGTGCTATACCAAAACCAAATTTAAAGGGTGTGTAGGGGTTCAGTTTTGACTTGGCAAGCCAGGTCCATAACACAGAAAAGGGCATTGCCAGTATGATGATAAACAAAGCATTGATACTGTTTGACTGCTCAGCATTCATAAAAACGAGGTCAACATTTTTGTCGGCGAACAGGGTAATGGTACTTCCTGCCTGCTCGAAAAATGCCCAAAAAACCGTACTGAAAAAAGCAAGGATAAAAATAGCGATGATCTTTTCTCGTTCCACGCGCGAAATTTCCACAAAAGATTTTCCCACAATGATCAAAACCAAAACCAGGATCACATATAACAGATATCCGGCAAACTGGCTTTTATAAATCAGGAAAGTAAGCAATGGAACAGACAGGAAGGAGAGCAGGATAGACCAGTTTCCATTCGTGATTCCATATTTCTTTACCTTACCCAAACCGGTAACTGGTGCAGCGCCATTCTCGGCAAAGGTGCCGTTTTTGATACCAACCTGAAAAACAATCAGACCAACGATCATCCCTAATCCTGCCAGTCCGAATCCATAAACCCTTCCGAATACTTCAGCAACATATCCGCATGCAAGGGGTGAAATAAAGGCTCCGAGGTTGATACCCATATAAAAGATGGTAAACCCTGCATCCCTTCTGGGGTCTCCCTGAGGGTAGAGAGCACCCACCATGGATGAAATATTGGGTTTGAATAATCCATTTCCGGTGACCAGAAATCCCAGTCCGGCATAAAACAAAAATCTGTCGCCCACAGCCATCATAAACAATCCTATTGCCATCATGATCGCCCCATTGGTGATTGCCTTCCGGTATCCAAGGTATTTGTCGGCGATCATACCACCGATGACGGGTGTTGCATAAACCAATGCACCAAATGCCGCATAAATTTCAAAACCTCTGATACTGGCAGCGGATTCTCCTAGTTCCGCATACAATTCCCGAACGATGTAAAGAACGAGCAGTGCGCGCATTCCATAGTAACTGAATCTCTCCCATAATTCTGTGAAAAACAGATAGTAAAGTGCCCTGGGATGTCCTTTTTTCATTTTTTTATGTGTTTTTAATGAGTAAATAATTTTTTGATAATGAAGGGTGTTTGTATGTAAAGACCAGCAAAGATAAAAAAAACATCATTGAAAGATGAGAAGTTTTGTCAATCAGTAACAATTGAATTCCATTTGTAGAATCATGAGTATGAAACATTCATGAGACCACTCCGAAAACTCGTTTTCGGAGAAATTTGTGCAATGACCATGTTTTATTTATTTGAATATCAGGCATTATAATTAGTCTTTGCAAGAAAACGCCAAATACTGCGTTATTCTCGTTTTTGAA
>CAYMLS010000458.1:0-3548 GCA_964390665.1 uncultured Bacteroidales bacterium
ATTGCAGTGCAAAAGCCTTTTGTATGGGCCCGGTAAAGGAAGTTGTGGGAGGTAAACCGAAAATCCCTGGCGTAGTGCCAAGAGTAGGTGGAAATTCAACTATCTATGAAAAAATTAATTTTATTTAGCATTGGTTTGATTTTGTTTGCTTGTAATAAAACAAGCGAGTACCCTTTAGATCAATTATCTACCTTGAAGGAAGACCCAATAGGCTTCTTTAAAAAAACAGACGAAGCTGGGAAAATTCATAACCAGGCTTTAGATTACGCTTTTAATGATTTTAAGGATTTTGTAGGAAATAAACCTGAGGATTATGTTTTTAAATTAGAAGAGATTTTTGGGATAGGACGAAATTCCTCAATTGATTTCTTAAATAACTGTCGGAATACCTATATTGAAGAAGATAGAGAATTAGCAATGGATTTGTTCAATAGCATGTTTGATGACCAAAGGGTTTCTGCCCCAAAACCTTCAAGGCTTATCATTCTTGCCTCTTCTTCATATTCTTTTAGTCCAAAACAGCTTGATCTTATTAAAAGAATGGAAGAAACATTGGATAATGATAGACTATCTCTCGATGAAACCGTTATTGTCTTTAGAGATATTCGAAGTGAAGCATTTAATTCTTTACCGAAAAATGAGGCAACAATAGTTATTGCAGCGATTGATATTGGAATTCATTCGCTGACTTATTGGCATAACAATATTAGCGTATGGGCCAATCTATTAGGTAATCGTGATCCTATCAAAAGAATTAATTGGAAAGAAGTTGGGGCATGGGATATTGCCGGAGCAATAGGCGGTGGTGTTGGCGCTGCTATTACAGGTGCAGGTGCTATTGGAGGAGCGATTGCTGGTGGAGTTGGCACCTCTCTTGCCAGTGCCATATACCAACTCATAATGAATTGACAAAGAGAATAGAATATGAAAATATTTTTTGTGAGAACAGTTATTTTCTTCGTTATAGTATCTGCTATATTGAATATAATTAACACTTTTGAAAACTATTATTATTTAATATTTGTGCTTTTGTCATCTGTTTTTTTTGGCTTGTTAATGCATTTAATAAACCACAAGAAATAGCGGTGCACAACAAATAACAAATATTGATTAAAAGAGAATTCTTCCGGGAAAATTTTCCCGGAGGGTTTTCTTTTAAATCAGATTTCTTTTAATGTACTATAGTTCCGCACTTGATATAAAGTATGAAAGGTCAATAACTAAAAAATATTTAAAAAATGTGCATGTTGTAGTCGAAAACATATTGCATTAACCCGTTTTTCGAATTCATGCTTCATTGTGAATACCAGTATTATCGATCGATTATTGGCTAATTAGCTCATTTGTCTGCTCATTTTAGGAAAACTTTTCAAATATCTCATTATCATCCATGTTTTGATCAAAAAGGATTGTGAGATTATTGACCAGTTCCACAAACAATCCCGATAGACGCTAATCCAATAGTTGGCGTTGATCTTGTTGCTTTATCTTATCAAATAGTGCCCCTTTCGAATCTTGATTCTTAAATCTATACTGCAAGGTAAGTAAGAGATGCTGTATTATGGAGGAAATAATCCGGATTTGATAGTTTTGTAAAACCTCAGTTGGATATAATTAAAAAGGATTCAAAATACATGATCTGATTCCCTTTCTCTTATCAGTTTAAATTCATTTTTTATAACAAAAGCATTAATGCATAAACAGGAATTCAACCATCCTCATAAATGCAGACAATATAGAATAACCTAAAATGACTATGAAAATAAAAGTCATAGTTTAAAATTGACATAGATCACGGAAAATTATTATTTGTATTTGTTTTATACGTTTTTCTGTTATAGATTAGAAAAATAGCGAACGAAAGAAAATGGTGGTAGGTGGATCCGAAATCCCTTAGAGGATGCCGCAGGTACCGCCCAATTGTCCATCCTCGGAATCTATGTTTTTGAAAAAGGGGTATTTTTAATGGTTTGAACTAGAAATGTGTCAGTCCGATAATGATTTTAAAACGTTTATGTTAAAATAAATTGCAAGCAAAATGGTGAGATGGTTTTTTTCAATTGCTTTTTTTTAGGATTATTCGCAGATGTTACTGGTAGCAATTTGGATAATGATTCTATTGTGGGTCATTGGCGAGTATTGTTTGATGATTGTGGTCATGATTTGGAATTAATAATTAATGATTCTTTACTTATTTCCATAGATGAATCAGGTGCAACTTTCATGCAGCACAAGTACATGATTTCGAATTCAGATAGTCTTTATGATAGTTATACCCTTAAACTTTTTGATAGTGAAATATCAATGGATAATGGACGAAATTTTGAAACAATTAATGGAAAGAATGATACCTTGATGGTGATAATATTCATTGATGATAACATTCTATCTCTTTTGGCATTTAAGGGTGGAGACCTATCAAGTCAATACTCTGTTGTGGAAGCATATTATAGAGAAACTGAAGATAGTAAAATTGATTATAAACCAATCGTTAATACAGTTTTCTATTTGCCTGGAGGATTCCGTGGATATTCATGGGTTGCTTTAGAGCAGCAGGATGGTGAAATTGAAGAAGTTGATATAATAAATGAAACAAAAGGAACAAGGATTTTTCGAATTCCAACTTCCGCATTACTTAAAAGTCAATCAGAACCTACACCTGATGCCCTTGCAAAAAGAGAATTTGAGTTCTTCTATTTATCTGGTAATGAAAAAAATAAAACCATTATCATCCCAATCCCTCCCCCATGCTTATCATATATTAGGACCGAAAATCTAACCGAGCCCGAAATTCGCGAATTGGGTTTTGATCTGGATAGTGTTTATGTGTATTATTATAGATATAATAACCCAAATAGATGAGAGATTAATAAAATCTTTGGAGAAGAAATAAGAGGTCAGGTATTTTGGTTTAGAGTGGATACCCTTAGAAACTTGCTGAAAAGTGAGCCAATGATACCATGGTCACAAAGAATTGGGAACAAATAATGGTATTGTCTCGAAAATGAAAAATAAGGTATTGATAGTTTGTAACACAAAATTATTGACATCTGAATATGAGGTTGTTGATTGGGTGATAAATGATGTTTTTTTTTGTTCACAGAAAAGTTTTCATGGTTTAATTTGTAACGCTTGTGGAATTGTCCCACCGTCTCAGCAGGTTTGATAAACGCCCACCGGAATGTTGCAATTGATAAATGGTGTATCTTGAACAAAATAATCACCCGGAAGTCAGGGCAATGAAAGCATTTAATTATCAACTGGTGAAGACCCAGTGGGAGTTAGGGAACTAAAAAGGATGCCTGGTAGAATGTAGGCGTAAATATTTGTTGAATAATGTTTTCAGAACTGAAATAGGCCGGATCTATGCAGATAAAGATTTATTAGCCCATAATCCCTTTAAAATATCTAAAATATTAACGCCTGTGGAATTTGAAAAGTCCTGAAAAGAGATTACCCCAAACGGTAAAACGCAAAATTATATTAGCACATTAATTGTCCATTGGATAAATTGTCTCTTGCGCAGTGATCACTACCCGGTGCTGATA
>CAYMLS010000459.1:0-3543 GCA_964390665.1 uncultured Bacteroidales bacterium
TGGTGGCGGCAACGCCGCCACCAAACCTACCCACCACATCAGAAAACTAATGAAAGTACTGTCATTTCGAGCAGAGGGAGAAATCTCAATAATTTTACCGGGCACCAATGATTATAAAGGGTAAAACAAAAAATTATGAGCGACGATAAGAAGATCATCTTTTCCATGGTGGGTGTTAGTAAAGTATTTCCTCCTGCCAAACAGGTTTTAAAAGACATATACCTTTCCTTTTATTACGGGGCCAAAATCGGTATCATTGGTTTAAACGGTTCGGGTAAGTCAACCCTGATGAAGATCATTGCCGGGGAGGAAAAATCCTTTCAGGGGAATGTTGCTTTTTCTCCGGGATACAGTGTAGGGCATTTGCCCCAGGAACCCTTTCTTGATGATCAGAAAACAGTCAAAGAGATCGTGGAGGAAGGTGTTCAGAATGTAGTAGACATCCTGAAAGAATATGAAGAGGTAAACCTGAAGTTTGCCGAACCCATGGATGACGACCAGATGACGCGTTTGATAGAAAGACAGGGTGAACTTTCAGACCTCATAGAACAGTATAACGGGTGGGAACTTGATACCAAACTGGAGCAAGCCATGGATGCCCTGCGTTGCCCTGACCCCGGTCAGAAAGCCGCAAATCTCAGCGGAGGTGAACGTCGCAGGGTGGCATTATGCAGACTGCTTTTGCAGGAACCCGATATTCTGCTACTGGATGAGCCCACCAACCACCTCGATGCCGAATCCATTGAATGGCTGGAAATGCACCTGAAACAATACAAAGGAACGGTTATATCCATTACCCACGACAGATATTTTTTGGATAATGTGGCAGGGTGGATATTAGAACTCGACAGGGGAGAAGGTATTCCCTGGAAAGGAAATTACAGCAGCTGGCTTGATCAAAAATCAAAAAGGCTGGCACAGGAAGAAAAATCGGAAAGCAAAAGACGCAAAACACTGGAAAGAGAATTGGAATGGGTAAGGATGAATCCCAAAGGCAGGCAGGCCAAATCGAAAGCCCGTTTAAATGCTTACGATAAACTTATGAATGAAGATTTGAAACAAAAAGAAGAACGGCTGGAGATTTTTATCCCCAATGGTCCAAGATTGGGATCTGTGGTGGTTGAATCGGACGGAATTACCAAATCCTTTGGTGATAAACTTTTGTTTCAGGATTTTTCTTTTTCACTTCCTCCTGCAGGTATCGTGGGTATTATTGGTCCCAACGGCGCCGGAAAAACAACGCTTTTCCGGATGATCATGGGGCAGGTAGAGCCCGACAAAGGAACTTTTAAAATTGGCGAAACTGTCAACCTCGGTTATGTTGATCAGGCACATGTGGAGATCGACCCTGAAAAATCTGTGTGGGAAGTTATTTCGGGTGGTCATGAGATCATCAACCTGAGTGGTAGACAGATCAACAGCAGAGCCTATGTATCCAGATTCAACTTTAATGGGGCCGATCAGCAAAAAAAATGCGGGGTTTTATCTGGTGGTGAGCGCAACAGACTGCATTTGGCCATGACCCTGAAAAGCGAAGCCAATGTATTGCTGCTTGATGAACCTACCAATGATATTGATATCAATACTTTAAGAGCCCTGGAAGATGGACTGGAAAGTTTTGCCGGTTGTGCAGTGATCATTACACACGATCGCTGGTTTCTCGACCGGGTGGCAACACATATCATCGCTTTTGAAGGAAATTCGGAAGTGGTGTTTTTTGAAGGATCATATTCCGATTATGAAGCCAACAGGAAAAAAAGATTAGGTGATCTTGTTCCCAAAAGAATCAAATACAAAAAGCTGATCCACAAATAATCATACTTTACTGCATTCGTTTGCTTTGTATTTCCTGATGGTTTGTTTGTTGGAAGTGTTGCTTGTTTTGCTGTAGTGAATAAATTTTTTCTTTGTTTTTAGCGGGCTCAGGTAAATACTGATCACTCCAATACCCAGGAGAACGATACAAGCCATCAGAATATGCCGCCCGTCATGCGAATTCCAATACCAGTTTTTGCTAACCTCTTCGAAAACAAAGTGGTAAAGGAAATTCATCACCGGAAAAATTTTGGGTGTTAATACCGTTGCCAGAACATCCAGCAAAAGCAAAAAAACAAACAACCCCAGGTTGAGGATCACCAGAAATATAACTACCAGTGTTTTTAATATGACAATGATTGTTTCTTTCTTTTCGATATCATCAAGCATACTTTCAAACCCGAGCTTACCACTGACAAAAAGCAGTATGCTTATCAATATGCTCGAAATAATAAGGAAAATACTCCAGTTGCTCATAGCTTGTTAAACGTGTAAAAAATGGAGTACAGTGCCTGTGGTATAAATTATATACTCGTTTAAGAGCAAAAGGTTACTGTTTACCTTTCTAAAAGCATATTTTAATCTGTAAATGTCTGTCAATTCAATTGCCGGAAACTGAAATTATTAAACAATTACAGTTAAAGAAATAATAAATCAGGGTTGATTTTATTATTTTTAAAAAAGACATATTGACCGGTAAAATAAAAAAAAGGAGATTGGCTTTACTGAGAACTTTCGGTTCTTCAATTCGGTTCTTCAATTCGTTTCGTAATGAGAGACCGTGTTGATATAGAACAAAGAAAAGTATCTTGCTCATAAAAACTTATCGAAAAATTTAGCGTATTCTTTCAAGTATCTTCATTTTTTCACTAACAGATCTGTATTCACCCCATTTGATGATCTTCACAAGAAATGAGAGCCATTTCCCGGGGTGGGTGAGACGATGGGCCAGCTGGGTTATTTTTAGGTCGCGCCGGGAAATGCAATCTTCCTTGTTGGGTGTGCTGTAGAATTCACCGGCAAATTTCCAGGCACCATCGCGTGCCACCCCAATGCTAAAGTTGAGAAGCAATTCATCCTTGCCACGAGCCAAAGCAGTCAGGATTCCGAAAATGGGAGATACCTTCGAGATGTTGCTTTTCACTCCATCAACCAGCGAAGCGAGTATTTCGTTGATCTTGTCGAAGTCCGCTTTCAAACCTTCAAGGGGTTTACCTTCCATGGTTTGCGCTGCAGCAATGCCCAAATCGAGGTTGATATGTGCATTGATGCCCAGAAGTAAATGCTGCATTACCAGGTAATTGCTGCTGTCAGCAGCAGCAAAAGCACTTTCCCAACACTGCGAGGTGGGTTTTTGGACCATCCATGCATCATAGGCATCAAAAAACCGTCGGGCAAAAATGACATCCAGTTTTTCCATGCGGGCATTGTCTTCAAATTCTTTTTTATCAATCCCCTGTTTGATGCGGATTGTTACGTGTCTGTAAAGTACGGCAAAAAAACCAGCTCGATGATTTTGCTCCATGCAATGTGCTGCAATGGCATCCATTTTTATAATTGCTTCGTCAATTGTACGCATAAAGGTTTACATTATTGAGTACAGTCTAAAAACTTGTTTTTAGACATTCGTGTAAATTTTTATTTGTTTTATATTGCTGAATTTCAATCAATTAAATTCGTTTAAATTTGTGGAAATTTGTGGACAAATACTTTTTTTACTGGACTCAT
>CAYMLS010000460.1:0-3539 GCA_964390665.1 uncultured Bacteroidales bacterium
ACTCTCCATCGTAAGTATTGCGGTATTGTTCCCAGTTCATGCCTTCCCACATAACGCTGATCATGCCTGTTGCCTGCTCCATGATCCAGTAGTTTCTTTTTTTGATGCCGCGCATCAGATCACCACAGAGCGATGCCTTGAAGAGCAGTGAATCGCTTCTTTCGACGGGGTAATTATCCCAGCTCACAAAATCCAGATCCTGTGCTAATTTTGGATAATCAAGCACTGTATGATGTCCGATCAAATTATGGGTAATAAATTTTGCGGGATTGGCCTGGCGAATGACTTCTATCTGGTTTTTCTGGTGTTTGCATATTTGTAAAGTATGGAACCGTTTCCATTCCAGACTCATGGATGGGTTGAAGCGCCAGTAGAGGGGCACCGGTATTTCTTCCCAGTTTGTAAAAGTATGCCCCCAGAAAGCATTTCCCCATTTTTCGTTGAGGTTTTCCAGGGTTATGTATTTCTCTTTCAGGTATTGTTGAAAAGCGATCTTCTGGTTTTCGCTTCTTGATTCTGGTGGGCCGTATTCATTTCCAATTTGCCAGCCAATAACGGTGTTATTGTCTTTGTAATGATCAGCCATTGCTTTTGCAATAGCGGTTGACAATCGGTTAAAGGCATCACTGGAATAGCAATTGTTTTTTCTTCCACCCCATATCACGCGGGTACCATCCTCTTTTTCTGCCAATGCCTCCGGATATTTGCGGGCAAGCCAGGCCGGCATGCTGTCGGTTGGAGTGCCCAGTATTACAGCCATTTCGTGCTTTTCGCAAAGGGATATGATCTTATCCAGCCAATCAAAGCGGTAAATGCCTTCTTCGGGTTCAATTTGAACCCAGCTGTATTCTGCCAGGCGTACAATATTGAAACCTGCCTGCTTCATCAAAATCAGGTCAGTTTCCCATCGCGATTCAGGCCAATACTCAGGATAATAGGCACACCCCATGTAAATGGTATGCTCTTTTGTGAAAGTAGTTTCTTTGGAAAAGTTCATCTTGCACTGATCATTTGGTTGGTTGTTCAGCGCAAAGATATAAAATATATAAAACCTGTATTGGTTTTTATGTGTTTGATAATCATGGTATAATTGAGGTATCAAAAAAAGTGAGACCTCTTAAAGGCGTTTCAACCCCAAAGTGAGACCCTTTTTCTGGTTTGTGATACTTCCTTCCTGTTTTTCCTTCTTTTCTTTGCAGCATCAAATTTTTCCTTTATGTATTCATCAAAAATCAACAAAAAATCATGACAAACAAGATCTTTATCTTCTTATTCACTTTAATTCTTTTGGGAGGATGCAAAACCAGCATGCAAACCCTTGATAATTCCGCAAAGTCCGGGATCAGGTATAGTGTTCAACTGGCTTCCGGCAAAGGAGGTATCGTGGAAAACACGCATATGGAAGACATTGAAGGTGCCGGATTGGATGCTTTTACCGGTGCAACACGTCATGGAGTAAGCGCCGGGGCACGTGCTGCACTGCCCGTAGGCAAACATTTTCTGGAAGCAGGACTGGACTACATGTACAGCGATCAAACCTTTACCTTCAGCGATGCTCAAAATCAATATACAGGCACCCGCAGATTAGGACTTCATCAGATCATGCTGCCCACTACTTTCAGTGTTAGCCTCTTTCGCAAAAACCATCCCAATGGTTTGTTCCAGCTGAAAGCAGGTCATTTGCTACAGTTTAACAATGTGATGTTGATGAATGAGAGCGGATCGTTGCCGGCATATGATCATTACAGGTGGAGCAATGGATTTTTATTTGGACTTCACCTCGCACCGGTTATGCTTTCCAACGGGTCTCAACTGGGATTCTTTATAGAAGGATACAGGGGTAGTCAGATCTATGAAGATCATTACAATCAAAAAGAATTTGAAATGCCAGGTAGTGCTTTCAGCAGGGTAGGGGTTATTTACTATTTTTGATTTTTCACCCAGTATTTCAATGTATAGTAAAAACACATTCATCATTAAAAACGTAATAAAAACAGAAAAAATGAAAACAGCAATCAGCATTTTAGCAGGAATACATGGTCTCATACATTTTATGGGGTTTGCAAAAGCATTTGGCATGTATGAATTCAATGAAATAACACAACCCATCTCCAAACCATTGGGTATTGTTTGGTTGATGGCAGGTATGATGTTTATTGCCATGATATTTACATGGAACCAGAAATGGGATTACTGGTGGATTATGGCATGGTTGGGTATTTTCCTGTCGCAGGCCCTGATCATTTATTTTTGGAAGGATGCACGGTTTGGAACCTTATTCAATGCCATGATTCTTGCCGCATCGCTCACCGGGTTTCAGGCATGGAGCTTACAAAAGCAATATCATGCCGATGTAAAGGAAGGTTTACAGCGCAACCTGGATCGCGGATCAGACCTGCTTACTTTGGAGGATATTGAGCATTTGCCCGAATTGGTACAAAACTATCTGAAATATACCAAGGTATTGAATAAACCCATTCCGTATAACGTAAAAATAACCTTTGATGCACAAATGAGGGGAAAAGGTCAGGACTGGTTTGATATGAAAACGGAGCAGTATAATTTTTTTGATGCCAGCGAACGATTCTTTTTCCTGGAGGCAAAAGTAAAAGGTCTGCCGGCAAAAGGTTACCATCGGTACAAGGAGAATATTTCGAGCATGAACATCAAACTGTTTTCTGCCATCCCAATTGTGAAAAAAAGTGGTGAAGAGATGTTTGAGGCCGAGACGGTAACGCTTTTCAACGACATGTGTTTTTTGGCTCCTGCTTCCCTGATCGACAAAAGAATTGAATGGGAAGTAAGAGACACGGAAAGTGTAAAAGCTACCTTTACCAACCAGGGTAAATCAATTTCGGCCATCCTGTATTTTAATGAAAAAGGGCAGTTGGTGAATTTTGTTTCCGACAACAGGTGGGATATCAATGAAATGAAACAGGTTCGTTTTTCCACACCGCTTTCTCAATACAAAGAAATCAACGGATATGTACTTCCGTCATATGGAGAGGCGATCTGGCACTATCCGGAAGGAGATTTCACCTATGGCAAATTTCAGGTGAAAGATGTGGAGTACAATGTGGAGAGTTTGTGATCATTCTTTTTTAAGAACTGGTTAAGTTTCATTGTTCCACCTTTGCTGGATGGTACACTTTATCCCGATTCCCTTGAGCATTATACTACTTTGATCGTACAGGGTTTTGATCTGGGGTTATTGTTGCCGGTTTGCTTTGTTGCTGGGTTGCTGCTGCTGAAAAGAAAAGAAGAAGGTTACCGGTATGCTCCGGTATACTATGTTTTTTTAGCCTTGCTCATGACCGCTTTATCCGCCAAAATAACTGCTATGGCATTGCATGGTGTCAACGTAATACCGGTGGTTTTCATCATACCCACTATCAATATCGTAACCCTGACCATCACCATTTTTATTTTTAAAAGCATTAAAACCAGCCATTAAAAGAATGAATGAAAATAATTTTTGAGTCCGCTCCGAAAACGAGTTTTCGGAGAAATTCGTGCAATGACCATGTTTTTATTTATCT
>CAYMLS010000461.1:0-3533 GCA_964390665.1 uncultured Bacteroidales bacterium
TTCAGATTCAGGAGATCAATAGCACATGTATACCATGATCCCCCAATTTTTTTTCATGGGTTGCATTTACCAAAACGAAGGTGATGATCCATATCTGATGGTACTGATTTCCCCCAAAAACGATCAAAAGCAATCCTTTCCATAAATCAATTTTTGAATTCTTGTCAAATCATTTGATTGGAATATTTTTTCTTTGTATTTTCGTAAACGAAAAGCCCAGAAAAAATCAACATCCCAATTGTTCTAAGCCCCGGTCTTCTGTATATGAAATTCTTTTCGTTTTTAAAAGAACAGACCGGATATTGCATCTGGTTATAATTTTATTAAACAGGTTCTCGTTTTTTCTAAGAGAGAACTCGCTAAAAATACTTTTACCGCATGTATGAGCATGCAGCGAATTATAATCATCCGCGTTTATGTCAAAAATCTTGACATGTCTCGGTTCATATATTTACAATTTAAAAACCCATAAGATGAAACTACATTTGAAAAAAATCTTCAAAGCATTACCGATCATGATGTTCGTTTCTATGATGATCGTAATCACCTCATGCGGAGGGGGAAACCAAAACAAAGAAAACAACAAGCAACTTCAGGAGGCAAAACAAAAAACGGTTAAAAATCTGAATCAATTCAAAACCGACATAGAAGAAAGAATCGCTTACGTCGATGAAGAATTGGAAAAAGCAGATGGTGAAGTTGAGGAGAAACTGACCGAAGCAAAAGCGGTACTGCAGGAACAGCGCGATCTGCTGCAAACACAATTGGATGCTGTTCAGGAATCCGGCGTTGATACCTGGAATGACGTTGTGGCAAAGGCGACAGAATCTTACGCCAAAGCACGTCAAAAAACAAACGAAGTATCCAAAGAAGTGAGCGAAATGCTCAACGAAGAAGAATAAACGCCATATCTTTTTGGAAAAAAACACACCTTTTTCATTCAAAAGGTGTGTTTTTTTTTAGGCAGACCTTCAAACCCCTTAACGCAACCTCCACCCCTCCCTCAACCATCTCATCACCCTCAACCATTTCGACCACACCTACCCCAAAATGGTGTCCGATAATGCACACCACCTGAATCAAAGCGTACAATAAATTCATAATGAGCGTAATTACTCCATTGAACATAACACACAAACCTTTGTTATTCTATCCCTTACAGCCTTTGGCACAAATAATGGTGATGGTGTGATATAATAAATTACCTGAAATCAATAAATTATCAAATATAAAAAATCAAACATTATGAAAACAATTGTAACAATTACCCTGACTTCCATTTTTATCATTTCAAACTTTGTTGCTCAGGCAGCCGGTTTCACCACATTGAGTTTTTATAGTTCAGAAGGAAATGCGATGGAGATCCTGATGAAAACTGAAAACACCACGTGCGAGTACACCCCGGGATATAATGATCATGTTTTCAACCATTATGCCGAAAAAACAAGGATCATCCAGATGCCGGATTATACTGAAGAACTTGTTGAAAATACACCAATGTTGACCAGTGTAAAAACATCCGACAGTTTCGTTGCTGAAACAACCATAAGCGAAATACTGCCACAGCTAAGACAGGAAGAACCCCTTGTTGAAAGCGAAATCAGCGAATTAAACACCAGGGAGATATTCAAATCTTACAAAGAAGAAATAATTCGTGAGCAACTTAGCATCCAAATCCTTGCAAAGTTCACCAAAAGCGAAAAAGAAGTGGATGAAACGCTTCCATCTGACAATCATTCTCCGGAACCCCTGACCAAATAAGAAGAAACCACCTCCGTTGAAAACGGAAAACAAAAGATGGGACAGCATCACCATTACTGACCAACAAAGAAACAGCAACCATGAATACAATTGGAAAGGTGCAGGTTTTTACCTGCACCTTTTTTATTTTATCTGTGAGTCCACTCTAAAAAGCATATTGTCCACAAATTACACAAAGCGACACTAATCATAATGCCTGATATTCAAACAAATAAGAACATGTTAATTGCACGAATGTCCCTGAAAACGAATTTTCGGATTGGATTCATCTGTGAAAAATGATACTCCTGAACTTCATCCTATAAATTCTCATCCATCCACTTTTGCATCACAACCAGCAACCAAATGCGGTTATATAAATGATTGTTGTTGTGTTCGTAAAACTGTTTCAGGAGTTTCTGCACTTCTGTGGTGTTGAAAATACCGTGTTTTTGTATGCTTTCCGGATTCAAATAATCAAGTGTAAAGGGTTTCAGTTCTTTTTTCATCCATGATTGCAAGGGGATGGCAAACCCCTTTTTGGGCCGGTTGAAGAATTTTTCCGGCACATACCTGAAAAGCAATTTCCGAAGCAGATATTTGCTTGTTTGCCCGTTGATCTTTAAAGCGGGATGAAGATTTACGGCCCATTGCACTAAGCGGTGATCCAGGAGAGGAACCCTTGTTTCGAGAGAAAAATGCATGCTTGCCCTGTCTACTTTCACCAAAAGATCATCGGGTAAATAATACCGAAGGTCGAAAAAGGCTTGTTTCTCTGCGGCATCCATACCGGCAGGAAATCCGGTATTCACATGTATCTCCTGCACATAGTCAGGATGAAGAATCTGATGGATCTCTTTTTCGGAAAAAAGGTATTGCTCCTGCGAAAAAATATGCGCTGGTAGTTTATGGGCGCCCGGATCATGAAACATCTGATAAGCCCTGCGGTATTTTGCCGGGCCATATTTTACCAACTTTGCAAGAAGCGGAGAAAAAGCCTTTACAAACGGGTTTTGAAGGCGGGAAGCCCAGCGATAAGCACCATATCCCATAAAAAGCTCATCTCCTCCGTCGCCGGAGAGGGCCATGGTAACATGCTTGCGGGCCATTTGCGAGACCAGCAAGGTGGGTATAGCAGAAGAATCGGCAAAAGGTTCATCGTAAATTTGTGTGAGTTCAGGCATCATTTCCAGGGCATCATGTTCTGAAACTTTGTATTCATGATGCTTTGTGCCGAGGAAGGCAGCAACTTCGGCAGCAAAAGGAGCCTCATTGTATCGTTGTTCCCAAAACCCGATGGTAAATGTATTCACCGGTTTGTTACTCATCTTTTGCGCCATTGCCGTAACAATTCCTGAATCGATACCCCCGCTCAGAAAGGTACCAAAAGGTACATCGGAAATCAATCTGTACTTCAGGGAAGAGAGCAGCAGTTCCTCCAGTTTAAAAAGTGCCTCTTCCTGATCATGTATGCGGTTTTTTTGGGGGAAACCGGTCATATTCCAGTAACGATGTAAACTGAGTTGCCCGTTTTGGAAAACACCGTAGCAACCTTGCGGAAACTTATGTATTTGTTGATAAACAGAATTTTCGGCCGGAATATACCCCAGATGCAGAAATTGGTTGATCGCCTGATGGTTGATGGAAAGGTTTTTACGTACCGCAGGATGTGCCGTAAGCGCTTTCATTTCGGAGGCAAAACCAAACAATCCATGGATATTTACATAAAACAAAGGTTTGATACCCAACCGGTCTCTGACAAGAAACAGTTTTTTCTCTTTTCTGTCCCATAC
>CAYMLS010000462.1:0-3529 GCA_964390665.1 uncultured Bacteroidales bacterium
GCATTTAAAGGGTTTTGTGATGAGTATGCGCTGGATGGGAAGATCCACGACCTGGACACGGGATCGGACATTATTGGATTAATATTGATCATGCGTGCGAGGTATGAAGGAGGAATGTCTGAATTTTTTCAAGTGTTTTGTTTGAAAAATATATTGTTGGATAATTTCGGTTAAACGAATTTAAAAGCACACGAGTGTTTTAATAAATCTGATGAGCGCATTCGTTATTTTAATCTTACAGGTTTCACAGCCATACGAACGATATTTATTATAAATTTGTGGGCGAAACGAAAAATCTGAAGCTCTTATGGAGGAAAAAAATGACAGGTTGCTCACAGATAAGGATCTGTGGATATTGATTGCACAAAGCTCGGTAGGAGATTCTTATCGACCCCTTAATTTGCGGGGGGCTATATTAACAGGATGTAACTTATCAGGAGCGGATCTGTCAGGAGCAAATTTTTCGAAAGCAGATCTGCGCGGTGCCAATCTTGAGGGCGCCAACCTATCTGGTGCTTTTCTTGCCAATGCCAACCTGAACGGTGCTTTGCTAACAGGTGCCACCTTCGACGGGAGTGTACTTGCCAGAGCCGATCTCAGCTATTCTCAACTTTCTGAAACAGATTTCACCGATGCCAACCTGGAAGGCGCAAATCTTTATAAAATCGTTGCTGTAGATGCTGATTTTACCCGTACAGATCTCTCCAACAGTGAACTGAGTTACGCAGACCTTACCCGCGCCAATTTGTTCAAGGCCAATTTATCGGGTGCTAATCTCACCGGTGCAGATGTGTTGGAATCCAACCTGGCCCGTACCTATTTTAACGATACCAAAATGCAGGATATTCTTAATCTGGAACGTGCCATCGGGTATAAGGGTTAGTGCGTGTTGCGTTCCGCATTTTACTGCTTGCCTTACAACGTTTATCACCCCCAATCCTTTCAAATTCTCAACAATCTCCTCCTTCTCCCCCATCTACCCCCTCTTCTTCGATATGAAGAAAACAATAAATAACTGTCAATCCTTTATCAAATGAGGGAACTAGTCGGCAGTTTTTAATTCTTTTCGGTAAACGCCTGATTTTTTATTTCAAAATCAATCTTTTTCTGCAACCTATTAAATGAAGAAAAAACACGATTGTTTTTCGTTTTTTATATGAGCATTTAAGATATACTTCATATGGTTGCAAAATCACATTTATCAGATCAACAGATGGCGGTTTGTGCCGAAGCCATTCTCGAAAATAATTTTTCTCTCCTCAATCAAAATTACCGGAATCATCTGGCCGTTTGTCCGGCATGTGCCTCTATGGTTTTAATGGTCGCGCAAATTACACACGATCATGAAAATCCGGATGAGAAGAAACACATCATGCCTTACCATTTCATGGCCCTTTTGCCCTGCTTTTTGAGGGGAATCAAAAAAAAGTAACCTGCTTTAATTTCTGATTTATTGTTTTAATTTGCTGAATAACAGGTTTTTGTGTTTTATTTTCATTTTTTTTTACGGAAAAATTTCAAAAGCAGGATGTATTTGCAACAAATAAAGTGACAATCAAATAATAATCATTAAACATTTAAAAAAAGTAGACTATGAACAAATTAATGAGAACAGCAACGGCAATCTTTGCCATGATGCTTTTGACCATGACCTTCACTTCCTGCGAGGAAGAATCTGTAGAGTACCAGGTACGCATTTACAACAGAATGGAAAACGAACTTTTAGGTTTCCCTTTTCTAAAGTATGAAGTAATCGAATTCACCGTTGGCGATCAGAAAATTGAAAATGTCGCCCTCAATGAATTTTCTGATTATGTACCTGTAATGAGTGGTACTGCGCATCCCATAAGCGTTAAAGTGCAGGAATACACTTACGACCCCGACGCTAATGTACACAGAGCCGATGAAATCAATACCTACGATCTGGGAACAGAAGAATGGGGTACCGAGGATGAATATGTAGAGCAGGTTATCCAACTCAAAATTGGGCCACTGCTTAGTGGGTACGAACCTGTTTACACTGTTCATTACGATAATTAAGATCATGGATTGATCGTATCGTATGAATGCTATTGGCATTGTAAAAGAAGAAAAATCAAAAACGCTTACAAAGAAATTAGATTTTAATTTTTGACCAGCATGGATCGTATTTCATATCCATGGAATGTTGAAAAGAATGATTGAAAATCGGGTGAAACCCCGTCCATTGAAAACAGAGTTTAAAAAGTAGGAGCTGAGGAAAACAAACAGCGGGTAAAAATGCTGATCCTGCTTCGGGCAGGATCACATTTAACCCCGGTGAAAATGCACCTTCTTTGTAATTTAACTCTAAAAACACTGAAAACATCTATTCATTAAAACTTTTGTAAAATGAAAAAGTTAATTTTTATTTCTATTGCCATTTTACTGGCAACGACCGCCATGTCTCAAAGACTAAAAGGTCCCGAATCGATTACGTATTTTCAGGCACCTGCTGAAGGTGTTGAATTTGCCCGTGCCGATGTATACCTTTCGCACGATGAGCAACTTGAGCAGGCCAAAATGGAAGCTCAACAGGAAAAAAACTCCGCCATGGGTTCTAAATTTGGCAAACTGGGCGAAGCTGTCGCCAATACTGCCAACAAAGGCATGTCAATGGTTCAGAAAATGGAAGCGGCAGCACGCGAATTTACCGACGAGAAAGGGCGATTTGCTGTTTGGAGCTTTGTACCCAGCTATATTATTGCTGAGGCCAAAAATAACAACGCTGTAATGGTGGAAATTTTCGTACTCAACGAACAGGATCCCAATCCGGGCACTCGCATGCCTACAGAACCAGACAAAGAAGGTTTTTATGATGTGCCTTACTATGTAAATTGCCGTTATAAAGTGAGCGACCCCAGGGGAAATGTTGTCATAGAAGAAAATCTGGGCGTATTGCAGGGTACGCAGAAAACAAAAGATTACACCCCACCGGAACCAGGTGGCATTGGATCTATTACCGTAAGCGAAGAAGGTGATAATGAAGGATTGTCTGCTGCTGAAAGAATTGGTGTAAACAAAGCATACAACAAAGTTCGTCAGCAGGTATATGCCCGCTATGGGTTTGGACAGTTTGATGCTCCCATCCTGCTGGGTGTTGTGAAAGAAAGTAAGGCTTCTAAAAAAATGATCAAAGACATCCTTGAAATTTTTGAAAATAAAGAAGGACTATTGCTTAGCAAAAATGATAAAGAACAGGTGAGGAAATTTGCAGAAATCCTCGAAAAAGATCTGCCTAAAACTTCTGACAAAACCCGTTGGGTAGCCTATCACAATCTTTCTGTTAGCTATGCCTGGTTGGAAGAACCTGAAAAAGCAAAGGACTACTACCAGAAATATGCGGTAGAGATCAAAGAAACCCTTGACAAAATGGATCGTTGGAATCGTTTCCTGGCAGGTACTTTACCAAAAGAAGAGCGCAAGGGTCTTTTCATCGGTATGAAAGACCAGAAGAAATACGAACAGTATAACAATATCAACAGTTTTGTGAATTTCTACCCCGCTGGTG
>CAYMLS010000463.1:0-3501 GCA_964390665.1 uncultured Bacteroidales bacterium
TTGTCTTTGACGATTTCTTATCAAAGACACAAAAAGCAGGAGTTTTCTTGCTGACTACCTGTCAAGATACATTTGAATATATTTCTCATTAAGTTCGTCGCTGTCGCCATATTTTACCCTTATATCATCCAGATCCTGATGCAATTTTTCCACAACCTGAGCATACTCCGGATCATTATATACGTTTTTCATTTCATTCGGATCGTTTTTGCGGTCGTACAATTCCCATTCATCCACATCATAATAGAAATGTGCCAGTTTGTAATCTTCTGTAACAATACCATAGTGTCTTTTTACCATGTGTACCGAAGGGTATTCATAATAGTGATAGTAAACCGCTTCTCTGGTAAACTCCTCTTCATTTCCCACTAAAATGGGTACAAGACTTACCCCTTGCATATCAGCGGGTTGTTCAAGTCCGGCGGCATTGAGCAACGTTTGTGCAAAGTCGAGATTTTGTACCATTTTGGTGGACACGCTACCAGGTTTTGTTTTTCCTGGCCATCTTACCAAAAGAGGTGTTTTGAACGATTCGTCGTAAATAAACCTCTTGTCGAACCATCCGTGTTCGCCGAGGTAAAACCCCTGATCAGATGTATAGACCACGATTGTATTTTCAGCCAATCCGCTTTCATCGAGATAATCGAGAATACGGCCCATGTTATCGTCAACCGATCTGATGCATGCCAGATAATCCTGCATGTATCGCTGGTATTTCCAACGCATTTTTTCCTCATCGGTCATGTTGGGCCAATTTTCCTTAAAGGAATTGTTGATGGAGTCGAGGACAGGTTCATAATATTTTCTCTGCTCTTCGTTTACCCTGTTTTCATAGGGCCGTATAAATCCTGCCCCATTACCCCAACCCGGAACTTCGGGTTGTACCTGATCTCCCATTTCATTGAGCAAGGCAGGTCTGATCTTGCTATCATGATCGTAGTGCATGTGGTAGAGCAGATTCATTTCGGCTGTTTTGGCAGCGGTACCCCTGTTTTCATAATCGTCGAAAAGTGTTTCCGGTTCGGGGAATGTTTTTTGGGAGAATTCGTCAAAATCTTTCCAGTGCGGCCACCAGGGGCGGTGAGGTGCCTTGTGCAGGTAAAAGGTCAGGAACGGTTTATCCGGGTCGCGTTGGTTCTCGAACCAGTCGAGTGTAAAATCAGTAATCACATCGGTCACGTATCCTTCCACCAGTGTGTCGCCCTCATTGGTAATAAAGTCGGGGTTGATATAGCTGCCCTGCCCGGGTAAAATTTTAAAAACATCGACCCCTTTGGGGTTGTTGCCAAAATGCAATTTGCCAAACATGGCAGTTTGGTATCCGGCCTGTTGGAAAAGTTGTGGAAAGGTTACCTGGGTAGTATCAAAGGGGGAGTGGTTGTCGATTTTGCCATTGATATGGTTATGTTTTCCGGTAAGGATCACCGCCCTTGAAGGTGCACAGATGGAATTGGTAACACATGCATTGGTAAAAAGCATGCCCTCTTCGGCCAGGCGATCGATGTTAGGCGTTTCAATCAGATGATCCTGGTAGGCACTGATGGCCTGATAAGCATGATCGTCAGACATCACAAACAAAATGTTGGGGGGTTGATCCTGCTGGTTTTTGTCGTCTGCACATGAGAACAGACCACCTGCCAGACCTGCAAGCATCAGGAAAGAAGTGTTTTTTTTCATTGCTGTTGATTTTGTTGGTTTTAGAAAAGCGTTTTGCTAAAATATGCTTTTTTAGGGGGAAAAAAGAATAAAAACAATTTTTTTTGATTTTATTTATTCAAATGAAGTTGTCAGATGAAGTTGTCAACAGACAAACAAAAGTTAACTATGTGAATAAGCAATATGTATATAATATGAAAGAGATGTTGTTGATCTTTTTTCTGATGGTAAATTATTCTTTAGGGAGTTCAAAAGCGCAATACATTGACTCCATTTAATTCTGTTTCGTTTCCTGGAAATTCTCAATCAATATTCACCCCGTCAAAACCATGAATATTCACAAAATTTGCAATATTATTAACGAAAGTATTGAGATTTGTTTAATGGAGTTATTAACAAAAAGTAAAGTTATTCGTCTCCCCCTGCACCCCCTCATTAATAACAATATTAACAATGTAAATTAAACTTTTTTTTGTAAAAAGGTTGTCCAACACTATCAGACCAGTTCACTATTTGAATAGTTAGTTTTCTGTGAGACACCTGAAGTATCTATTAAACAACAATGATGCTTTTGTCCAAATACATTTGTTAAAGAAATCAGAAACAACAACAGAAATATTATATTTTTCATAATTTAAACAGTTTTTGAGATTTGAGATTGTTTTCGTTATCAGAAATTCTTACTATATAGATTCCTTGTTTTAAATTAGTGACATCAACATTTTCACCTGCTCTTACCTTTTGCTCCAAAATAATTTTTCCTGTGGGATGAATTATTTGTAGCATATAAGTATTGCCTGCTATGCCAGATATTTTAAAATGACCTTTTGATGGATTAGGAAATAGGAAAGCTTCTTCCTGATGTGTACATTCATTATTATTTAAAAAAAAATATAAGTTGCAAGTATTAAAATCTAAAAACTCTTCCTGGTATATTAATGCATCTGATTCATAAGCACATAGTAGGTATTTTTCTATAGTGCCAAAACCTGTGCTTACAGGATTAACTAAATAACCAGTAATATTTCCAATTCCCTCAATCCATATAATATTTCCAAATTGATATCCAGGTACCAATATTATTCTCTTTCTTTTTTTTCCATCTAATAGCATTATGCTATCAACCTTCTCCACGGTATATGAATGACTTGTAAAATCTGGTAATTCTATTTGGTCACCTTCCCCGATTGAAAAATCATATAGCAGTTTTTCATCACTAAATTCACCTTTTTTAAAATAGACTGTTTTTTGTGTGGTATCTTCGCGGATGTACCCTACTATAGATGAATTATCTGATTTTTCATTATCAGGATACAAAGTTTCCATTTTTAACACATTATAGATTGTATCATCAATGATATTCGTTCCATTAAAAAAGTATTTATAAGTAAGTGTTCCACTATGTGCTCCAATTTCTGCAACATTCCATGTCCTGGCCGAATCCGTCAAAAAATAAGTATCTTGACAATTTGCCATGTTGTATATTGAAAGAATTAGAAAAAATACAATACAGGTCAAGGTAAGTTTTTGGTTTTTCTTTTTCATAATTGTTTTTTTTGTTTATAGATTTTTTTTGATAGGTTATTTTGTTAAAAAATACCCGTTTAAATTTTTCAAAGCGTTGAAAAACACGAATTGAAATACAATATATTTACATGCTTATACAAACATCCTTTCCTTAATTTCAGGAGTTTCAGGGTGGATTTTGCTGTGTCTGGTTTTATCTTATCTCCACTTCCACGCTTTCTCCCGAGTTTATAATTTATAAACACTTGTGGCAAATATATAAATTAAATTACAGCATGTTTGATTTTTTTTGTTAAATATGCGTGTATTCTTTTTTTA
>CAYMLS010000464.1:0-3499 GCA_964390665.1 uncultured Bacteroidales bacterium
TTTAATTTAACCTGTCTACCACGCATCAGCTTTTTTGTCGGTCGATAGTTCTGAATCCCGCACCCCTGCACTGTATATATATGTGACCGTTATAAGGCTATAAAAACCACTACGATATGAAAAAAGAATATATGTTTTTGATTTTATTAATCTTGTTTACAGGTTGTTCTTCAAGAAGATACCTACTTTCTGATGAAGAAAACAACAGGAGATATTTGATTGAATACATTAATAAATTATCTGCTCAGGGTGATATCTCAAAAAAACCAATGATTCTTATTGACGGTAAACCATTTCGATTTGATAAAGAGTTAAAAAATGATAGATTACCCATTTCGCAAAATGACATAGGAGAAATTATATTGTTAGATAGAGAAATTGGAATTACTATGTATGGTGATTATGCTAAAAATGGCGTTTTATTAATTGCAACAAAATCTCACATTGATAAAAAAGAGTCGAAAAAAGAAGATGACCGTTTGTACATTATTCAAGACGGCAAAGTTATTACTCACGATGAGATGAAAAGAATTGACCCAAATGAAATTGCTCAAATTGAAGTAATTAGGGACAGAGATAAAATTTTGCAGTATACTGACGGAGACTATAACGTAGTTTTAATAATTAAAATGAAATGAATCCCTATAGCCAACATGCTATACCTGGCAATTGCGGGTGCAGTGCAGGTTTCGGGGTTTCTGCTTCGCGTTATCTTTCGTATCGGGGGATAGTTTAGCAGCCCGTAATCCGCAACTGTAGGTATAGCAAGACCATTGTGGCCTATACAAAAGAACTCGTTTCAATTCAAAACAATGACCGAGATAACAAGAAATAGAACAATAAGACCGTCAACAAGACTTGAAACCTCAAAGAGTTATAAGATTGACACTAAAGTGGTTACACGAGGGGACATTTTAGTAGTTAATATTGACCACGAATCAAAACCATTTCGTAAGACTTTCAAATTCAACGGTTCGGACATTGCCCCCAAAAACAGCATCAGTTTTAGAGTAAATGACTTCGGGACTTCCATTGACATCAGTTGGAGCGGTGCCACACCATTGGGGACAGGGCCAACCAAAACTACGACACCATTCACCAAATCAAAGCGATTAACAAATAAAGTAGTGGAAAAAACAAGCTCCAAACCAAAAATAATACACTCCAAGACTTCATTCGACCCAATTTCAAATGCGGTTACAGAAATTTTAATATTGGGAACCATGCCAGGAGACAAATCACTTGAACTTGGTGAATATTACGGACATTCAAGAAACAGATTTTGGAAAATCATTTCGACCATAACAAACAATGATCTGCCACAGACCTACGCAGATAAAAAAGCACTTTTGCTCAAGACAAGAATTGGAATTTGGGACGTAGCACATAAAGCAAATAGAAAAGGAAGTCTTGACAGTGCAATTGAAGACGAAGAGCCAAATAACTTGAACAACTTTATTGCAAAGCATAAGAATTTAAAAGTTATTTGCTTTAACGGAGCCAAGTCAGAAGCACTTCACGACAAGTATTTTGACAGAATATCCGGAATGAAATACATTTCTTTGCCAAGCACAAGTCCAGCAAACACAGGAATTGACTTTGACAGCATTTGCAAAAAATGGAAACAAATATTGACCAAATAAATCAAAAGATAAAGAAAAACAGGCTATAACAGCACCTAAGAAAACATGGGGCAGACAGTGGTTTCCGCAAGGTTTGCTCTCCGTATCAACTTTTCGTTTTGGTGGACAGGTAAACACTCCGAAAGCCCCACTTTTCTGAGCTGCAAACCGTTGGGCTTCATGCAAAAAAAAATACCGTATCATCATTTTTTGTAAATTTGGACTATGGAATCAAAAACCGACATACTGAATAAACTTCGTGAACTTAAACCGATTCTTTCAAAAGAATATGCGGTTAGGCGAATTGGTCTGTTTGGGTCATTCGCTGACAACAGCGCTGACGAAAATAGCGACATTGATTTGCTTGTTGAACTTGAAAAACCAATTGGATGGAAGTTCTTTTCGCTTGAGATTTACCTTGAAAAAATATTCGGACGTAAAATTGACCTTGTCACAAAAAATGCTTTGAAAGAACAAATAAAAAAGGACATTTTAAATAAAGTAAACTACGCATAGATTGAAAAAGGAACATCGGACATACATGATGTATTTGGAGGATATTCAATTATCAATGAAACGAATAGCCGAATATATTGCTGGATATAACTTTTCGGACTTTAAAAAGGACTATAAAACTGTTGACGCAGTGATTCGCAATTTTGAAATAATAGGTGAAGCCTCGAAAAATTTACCAGATTCTGTAAAATCAAGGCATGAAGATGTACCTTGGTCTGAAATGTATTACTTGCGAAATAAGGTATCTCACGAATATTTTGGGATAGACTACGAAATAATTTGGGATGTAGCGAAGAACTATTTGCCTGAAAATAAGGGACAAATTGATGAAATAATCAAAGAGGAAATCTCAAAAATGGAATAAAGCACGAAAGCCCAACATCGTCTATATCCAATTCAGGGTGATGTGTTGAATTTAACCTGTCTACCACGCATCAGATTTTTTCTCGGCCGATAGTTTTGAAGCCCGCAATCCTGCACTGTATATATACGCAAACCGTTGTGTGCAATCTATCAGTGAAAGTAAACACAAATAGTTATAACTTTTGGTGATTTATTTCTTGAAATGTTTTTTCTTTGAAAGAAAAAAATGTATAAAAGGTATCTGAAAGATAGAATTATTAAGAGAATAAATTCCGGAAAAACGATTATTCTTGTTGGTCCAAGGCAGGTCGGAAAAACTACTTTAATTAGAGAGGTTCTTAACTCACATGATTATTTATTCTTCGATGGAGACGACCCAAAAACAAGAACCCTCCTAAATCAGCCAAATACTGAAGAGATTAGAAGAATAATTGGTAAACACAAATATATCTTTATTGATGAAGTTTAAAGAATTCAGGGTATAGGATTAACGATGAAAATAATAACTGATCAGTTTAAAGAGGTGCAATTATTTTCAAGTGGATCTTCATCATTTAATTTGGCAAATGAATTAAATGAACCATTAACTGGTAGGAAATGGGAATACCAACTATTTCCAATATCATGGGAAGAATTTGAAGACACTCATGGATATCTTCATGGAGAATAACAACTTGAAAACAGACTGCTCTTTGGATTATATCCTGATGTTTTGAATAATCCAGGAGAAGAAGTTAGTATCTTAAGAAATCTTCTGAATAGTTATTTATATCGAGATATTTTAGCTCATTCAGATTTAAGAAAACCTGAAATACTGGATAAGCTTGTACAAGCTCTGGCATTGCAAGTTGGTAGCGAGGTTAATTACTCAGAACCAGGACAAACACTATCAGTAGATAAAAATACTGTTGGTAGATATATTGAGATATTAGAAAAAGGATATGTAGTGTCAGCAAGAAAAACCACGATTTTATCTGTGCTTGATAAAGAAAGCGTCA
>CAYMLS010000465.1:0-3495 GCA_964390665.1 uncultured Bacteroidales bacterium
AGTTTGTTTAACAGGATGATGAACCCGCTGAGGAGTTTGCGAAGGAACAGGTAAGTACCCATTTTTAAGTTTACCGGATAAATTTAATCCTACCGGTAGTTTTTCCAGGCAAAAAAGTTACCAACTTTAAAAAACCACCACCACCTCCCCACTCGGTTTATACCCAATCCTATGTGCGGTGGCAAAAATGGTATCGCCGGCATTGAGAACCACCGGTTCATGATACAGCAACCATCTTTTATGGGGTTGTGGGGTGTTCTTGTTGATCATGTAAGCAATGGAAGCTCCTTCTGTTTCGGATGTAATGGTTATTAGCCTGCTGTTTTCAGAAATAGCTGGTTCTTCAGTTTCAGGTTGGATACCACCGGGCCACATCGACCAAACCAGTTCTTTCTCACTCATCAACCCTTTGTCTCCGATCTCTTTCATCCAGTTTTCATGCACTTCTCTCATTTCTTCGAGTACATCCTCATATTGCGGATCTGCGGCAATATTATTAAGTTGATGTGGGTCTTTTTCTACGTCATACAGTTCTTCTGGTTGCTTGGTTTGGCGAAACCAATACATCTGATCTTCATTGAGTTTGCCTTCATCGCGCATTCTGAGCATCTCATTCATGATGTCCAGATTGTATCTGAATTTTACATCCTGGTAAGCTGATACTTCAGGGCGGTAGTTGCGAACATACAGATAATCATGGTTTCTAACCATCCTCCTGATATCATAATGACCATCCACCCTGTCACGTGCAGCAAAAATATAATCGCGGGGTTCTTCCTTGTAATCACCCCAAAATGCTTTTCCATGCATGTATTCGGGTGGTTCAATTCCTGCCAGGGAGAGCATGGTGGGCGGTACATCCACGAAACTTACAAGGTCTTTAACTCTCGTGCCGGCATGAGATTGATCAGGAAACCGGATCAGGAAGGGAACATGCAGTCCTGAATCATAAATCTCCCTTTTTTGACGTGGTAACGGACCTCCATGATCGGAGTAGAAAACAAGAATAGTGTTGTCATAAAGACCATCTTCTTTCAAAAGGTCAATGATCTCACCTACTTCCCGATCCATGATCCTGATATTATCGTAAACCCTTGCAATGTCTTTACGAGTAGTTTCATTATCAGGATAGTAGGGTGGTACGGGTACATCTTCAGGCAGAATTGTTTTGGGGTCGTTCGAGCGATCCCAAACCTGCGATTCGTGCGTGGTCATTAAATTGATGATGGAGAAAAAGGGCATACCATCAGGGCGGTTACGCCAACTGGCAGTTTTTCCGTTTTCATCCCACGCCGTGATGGGGGCATTGAACTGGTAATCCGTTTTTTCATTGTTGGTGCAGTAGTATCCTGCTGCTCTCAGAAACTCCGTGTAACATTTTACTTCTGCCGGGGGTACTGCTTCGTATGGAGGTATTCCATCGGGTAATGTTTTACGGTTGGTGCGCATATTATTGGCACCTATCGATGATGGATACATTCCTGTGATCAATGCTGCCCTGGCAGGTGCGCATACGCCCATGGGGGCATACATATTGGTGAATACAATCCCTTCTTCGGTAATTTGTTCGAGCACAGGGGTTTTTGCCACAGGGTCGCCATAAAATGATAGCATCGGACTGATATCTTCAACTGTTATCAGCAGAATATTGGGTTGCTCTTTTTGTTCTTCTTCGGGTTGCTGGCAGGCACCTAAAAGGCTGCCCAATGCCAGGATACCTGTTATGTTTTTAGTATTCATTTTATGCTTTATTAGATTGATAGACTCCTGTTTTATTAGATTTGGAGACAATGAAAAGTATTGCTGCAATAATAATCATCACCTGCGCTGCTGATCTGTTTTGTCAGTCTTTCACACACCTTACAGAAAAGCCATTATCTTTCAAAAAATGATCTCCGATATATAGTTTTTTGTATTTGGGTGGAAAGGGATACCAGTAATTGTCCAACTGTGCAAACCATGCGTAATCGTCATCCTTTTCAGTGGATGACCAAAAAATGCTCCAGTGTCCCAATCTGCCAAACTTATACTCAAACCCTACTCCGCCTGGTAGGGCCGTAAATCCTGTTTCATTGTTTCCATCCCAGGCTGGTTCATGGTTTTTTGTTGCTTTTAATTTCATACCTGCCTCATCTTCACCCAGAAAATCAACCAGCATTCTCCATTCGCCCTCAGCAGGAAGGTGCCATCCGGCAGGACAGATGCCCTGATCGTTCTCTGATTGCCAGTCAACAGCTTCATTCCAGATATACAAACCGCCATAGATATCACAATTCCCCTCATTATTCTCATAGCAGGTTTTCTCCGGAAGCTCATTATCCTGTTGCTGAAAGTCACTGACCATTTCACCATAATTCAGGTTTTCTGCCATCCAGCATTGATCACCGATCATAACGGTTTTATAGGTTTTTCCATCCCTTGGGTCGGTAATATCGTCTCCACATGTATAATCCTGTGCGGAAAGATTTTGCAAACCAATGAGAGAGAATAGTACGAAACTGAAATTGAGAATGCTACTTTGTGTTCTTTTCATAATGTTGGAGAGAAATGATTTCAACTATTATCCTGTTTTTTTCAACAAAAATAGGATTTTTTTAGTTTTGGGCAGTTTGTTATAAGAGAATAACAGGTAATTGGAAAGAATTAACCATGCCGATCAATCATTCAAACGAAGTGTGCAGGTTTCAAGTCTGCCTTCATAATGGGCGGCCATATCCCACAAACGTCCTATAAACTTAAAGTATGCCTTTTCTGAGGGAAGTTTGCGTGGCGCAGATATGCCACTGAGTCGCCATTGGGTTTGCTCTACTGGATCTGTTTGTAAACCTGCCTTAGTAAGTGTCAGGGTTAATTTCGCTTTTTTCCATGCCATAAGTTCCAGTTCCAATGCCTGTGCTGCCCGGAAATCCCCCGAACCCCTGATCACAAAACTGAACTGCACTTTGTCTTTGCGGTGCAGTTTCCCGCTTAAAAAAGCAATACCACTCTCGTAAGGTGCGTATTCGCGAATATAATCCTCAGGTTTTTTTTTGTCCATTTTCTTTGTTTATGAGTTTGTCAATTGCAATTTTTTTTGGTTATGAAGTTTCATCTGTTTATATTTATTTTTTAATGGTCACATGGCACCTCCAAGATTCATGTTTTACAGTGATTTACCGTTGGCTCTCCAAATAATCATGCTCCTGTGTGTTTAATACTTTATCATGGAGGTTTCATAAGGTTGAATTGGTCTCATAACGTTCCACCACTTCTTTGCAAATATAAGTTTAATTTACATTGTTAGCGCTATCATTCATGACGGATCTCAGGGGAGATGAATAGCATTTGATTTTTTCTGGTGTCCTGGGGTGGTTTTTTATGATATGAAGATGGTTTTTTATTCATAAATGAGTCCAGTAAAAAAAGTATTTGTCCACAAATTTACACGAATTTAATTACCAGAAATTCAGCAATATAAAACAAAACAAAATTTACACGAATGTCTAAAAACAAGTT
>CAYMLS010000466.1:0-3485 GCA_964390665.1 uncultured Bacteroidales bacterium
AAATATAGCACCACCCGCGCAATGTTTTATGACCGCGTGTTGTGCTTATGTGGCTTATGCAGTAACTTCAATTCCTGTCTTTTTAATCTCTACTACAAAGGGATTACCAGAATCAAAATCGTCATGAGAAATTGGATGTGGTTCGATTCTTGAATCTATCTGTGCTGCTAACATCATAAGTTGCACTTGAATATCAAATCGCTCGGAATCGTCTAAGTTTGTAAAAATCAGTGCTACGTCTATGTCGCTATCATCTGTTGATTTTCCTTTAGCATAAGAACCAAATAGATAAACTCTCTCGATATCAGAAAAGTTTTCTTTAATCAAGTCAAGGTATTTTGCTATTGTAGAATCAATGTTTTTATCCATGGTCTTAGTTCTTTTAATTTATTTATCCACTCTTCGGTAAAGTCTGATGTACACTGCTTCTTGAAGCTCATTTTATAGTCATCGTATCTGGCATTAATATTAAATGCTGTAATAGTCACAAGTTGCTTTTTAATATCATCCGTTAAATCTAACTCGGATTTTTCTGCAAGCCGTAAAAGGTTGTGAATAAAGAGGGAGGATAATCAGATTTCACCTTGACAAAATAAGCTTTTAAAAGTTTTTCAATCATAAGATGTCCGATAAATAAAGACCAGCTAAATCTTTTTGAATCATACATTGCAACCATTGTCTCGTAATCATCATCAGAGCCGGCAATCCAATATTCAATCAGTTTTTCTTTATTGAAATCTTTATTTTCCATAATCTCAAAAATACGAAAATAATATAATCCATCCTACGCTCATTGATAAAATGCTCTTATCATTAAGCACAACGGTCACATATATATACAGTGCAGGGGTGCGGGCTTCAGAACTATCCGCCGAGAATAAAGCTGATGCGTGGTAGTCTGGTTAAATTAAACACATAACCCTTCATTGTATATATATGATGTTAGGAGCTGTATATTTTCATCCTTCGTCAAAAAAACGTATGTTACAAGCGGTAATTTCTTTCCACTATTCAATATTTCCTGTGGCCGGTCTCCTTATATAGGTGTAGGTAATCGTGCCGCCATTTCGCTTTACTGTAGAAAGAAATCCGTCTTCGTTATACGTATATTCGTGTGTTTGTTCATCTGAATCTGCAGGTGTCAGATTATTCAAACTGCAAGCAGTAACAGTATTATTAAAATACCACATCCAAAACCATCTTGGGGTTGCGCAGTGATAAAATGGTGATTTCTTATCATCATATATGTAGGTCGTTGTACCGCTCCTTTCATAGGCTTCACCATCGTATCCTTCCCCGATAACGGTATAATCTGCCTGGGTAAGGTTTCTGTTTACCCATGTGTAAATTTGTGTTGATTCCGCCCAACTATCGAACATTGAAGTCTGCCGATAATGAGTAAGTTTCCCGGGAAGCCCATCAGTGTTCAACTCTACTTCGTAACGACTTATCATTACTCCCCAAAAAGAGATTTTATTTCCTTCTTTTACAGGACCAGAACGTATAACAAATCCATCATTATTAACCCAAAGCACATTTTTCAAGTCACCATCGTTTTCATAAGTTAGCGTCATTGTGGACAAAAGTGTACCTACATTATTATATTCATAGCGTTTAGTAAGACGGTGCTTTTCATCATATTCGAACTTATGTAGCGAGTAGCCAATAGAATGCCTTTCTTCCAAAAGTATTGCGTCTTTGGTTTTATCGCCTTGCTGCATTACGGCAATGGTTTTATCTTTTATGTCTGCACCTGAAAGGATTATGGTAGCGTAACGCTCTGCGAAATCGTCATTGGCCTGTGCTGTTATGTTAAGTGTGCCATCGTTCCTGCCGCTTGCAGGCGTAACGGATAACCATGTGCCAGCCTGTTGTATTTCTGCACTCCATTCAGTATTCGAATATATTGAAACAATTTTTGTTTCCGTCGGATTTACTGCAAATTCAATTGTCTCAAATTCAACTGTCAGTTCTTTGTTATCTTTTTGGCAGGATGTAAATGAAACCAAAACAGCTATAAATGCTATTGCCAGGTTATTAAAAACTTGTTTCTTCATCCTATCGTTTATTTGCATTAATAATTATTTGATTTTCACTTCACTTTCTGATAATGTAAAACTTATACCCCGCCGCCCTGCGGGGATGGGAGTTCTTTGCCCCGGCAAACCGGTTTTTGCTTCTTAAAGGGTTTAAAGCGGTGACTTTTGCAGAAACTTGCTGCAAATAATCAGCATGATCACCAAATGATCGCTTTGAAACCCCTTTTTAAATCTTACCCCAACTCTCCAAATTCGCAATGATGTACATCGATAATAACCTGGGATTGATTTCAACCGGGAACAATCACTGGGCGCTGCGCTCCGCTCATGTTCCTGTATATTGGCATTAGTTTTTATTCTTTCAGTCTATTGTTAAGTCCTTCTTTTGTCGATTAATTCTAGCTTGATGAGAACGTCCCAAATTTTTCCCTTTCATAACCAATCTCAGGTTAGCCTTGTCTCTATGATAATTTTTGAAATTTTCAGCAAGCTCATGGTCTGTGAAATAATAAACTCCGTCCATAATTTCAGTGTATTGAACAGTACTTATGTCAATTTTATGAACTTCAATAAATCTGTCAACAATTACTGAAAACGTATTTGGTTGTCGGTGGTCAACATTCAATTCTTCCCATTTGCATAATTCTCCCTTTTCTTGGCATTTAACTTCACCTTTTGACGAGAATTTTTTGAAGTAGTTTAGTTTCACATTTCTCAGGTCTTCGCTTATTGTTTCTCTACAAGTCTTGCTGAATTTTGTAAGATGTTTCGATTTTCCATTAATGCAATTTCGATATGAAAAAATTTCTGATGAACCGTCCGTTCTAACTAGTTCAAAGCATTTTGTTTTATACCTAACTTCAATTATCTGAATTTTTTCAATTCCGCATCCAATTTTTTCGTCTTTGTCAGGACGAATTTCTATTAGTCCAACTAAGTCATTGAAATCCTTTTCATTTACTATTTGTGTAGGCTCATATGAGTTTAGGATGTCCTTGAAATAGGATAGAGCGTCTTTCTTGTATTTAAATTCTTTATCTCCGATTATCATGTTTGGTTCTTTTTAAATTAATGCCAACGTTTGCGGATATGAGAAGTTGCGAAGCAATTTGGGTTGAGGCTCTGCAAGAGCCGAACCTCATATCCGCTGTTAGGCGAGGGTGAGCGACCAACGGAAGCGAAAGTGCAACGTCCCCTTGAGTTCAAAAAATTTAATAATACATATTTATGCTAAACAAAGACAGTATTACCAATAAAATAGCAAGCATAGAATTAATTATTTCAATCAGCATTAAAGTATTTGACATTTTTGTATTTGACTTAGGAAATACTTTTGATAAATCTAGAGCATATACCAAAAGATATAATACCCCCAATAAAAATGAGACTTGAAATGACCATTTTTCTTGGAAAAGTATAAAATAAGATATTATCAAAGATGTAATT
>CAYMLS010000467.1:0-3481 GCA_964390665.1 uncultured Bacteroidales bacterium
ACTGATTCAAAAACGAGAATAACGCAGTATTTGGCGTTTTCTTGCAAAGACTATGCATAAAAATAATAGCCTCGACAATATTATATTTAAGGGGTTCATACAATTTGGTTCGCAAAATCCCTGATTCACCATACAAATATGCATATATTATTTTTTTACAGTAAATTCGCAAGCATATTTGGTTCGCATGCCAGGCAAATCCAAAAAATGAATATTCGAGATATTTGCAAATGAAGGTATGATATATGGAGAAGGAGATCAAAAAGTTTAATATCCGCGTTTACGGAATCCTGATTTGGGAGGGAAAAATCCTACTCACTGATGAATTCAGGATGAAAATGAAAATGACCAAGTTTCCGGGCGGCGGATTGGAGTTTGGTGAAGGCACTATAGAATGTCTGAAACGCGAATTTCAGGAAGAGATCAACCAGGAAGCAGAAGTGAAAGGACACTTTTATACCACCGATTATTTTCAACCCACCTATTTACTTTCCGAACCCCAACAGCTTCTGAGTATATATTATTTGGTAGAAGTTCCCCATCCAGAGAATATCATCACCACCAACAAGAGATTCGATTTTAAGTATTTACAGGAAGGAGAACAGACTTTCAGATGGGTTCATATCCGGAAAACGGATCCGGAAGACCTTACATTCCCCATCGACAGGTTGGTCTTCAAAAAAATCAAAACATCCATGTTTTGATCAAAAACCCGGTCATGCATCCTCTGCCATAACAACATTCTACAAATAAATATGATCATCATTCCCCGAAAGACCTGATCCAAAACAGACAAAAAATGTATCTTTGCCCTTTATTTTCAACCTTGTAAAACAAGTAGTCATGGAGATCAAAAACATCATATTTGATTTGGGAGGCATCCTGCTCAACATCCATTACCAATCGACAATAGATGGTTTTAAAAAACTGGGCGTCAGAAATTTTGATGATTTTTTCACGCAAGCAAACCAGTCCCACCTATTCGACAAACTGGATACAGGAAAGATCAGTCCTGCCGAATTCCGAAACGAGCTAAGAAGACTTAGTGGTTTGAAAAATATGACAGATGATGAGATAGACGCAGCGTGGAATGCAATGATCCTGGATTTTCCACCAGCAAGAATTTCAATGCTGGTAAAGATAAAGCAAAACTACCGCACCTTTTTATACAGCAACACCAACGCTATTCACTACCCGGTTTATACACGATACGTCCAGGAATTATCCGGACACGAAAACCTTGGTGCTTTCTTTGAGAAAGAATACTACTCACACATATTGGGAAAAAGGAAACCCGATGTGGCTTCTTTCCAACACATCCTTCACGAAAACAATCTGAATCCGTCAGAAACCGTATTTTTTGATGATTCGGTGCAACACGTTCATGGCGCCGCAAATGCAGGTATACAAGCCTATTGGTTAAATATTGAGGAAGAAGACATCAGAGACTTTTTTGAGGATGGGAAGTTAAACAAAAAGTTTTTCGAAAAACTTCAGCAACAAAACCAACAATCCTGACAGATAAGACCATCAACGAACGCTTTCCTGTGTTATCAACTGCGAATTATAAACATATTGGTTTCAAGAATCAGAACCTACAGTTTTTGGTCTTTAAGGAGATTTTTTGTGAATTCGTAACCTACCTGAAAGATCGCCTTCCCACTTGAAAGATCAAGTAACCCAAAATTATCAGCATCATCAGGCTCAATAAAAAGGTCACAAAGATCTTTTCTACCCAGCACATGACTTCTTACACTCAGCTGGAATGTCCGCTCGGCAATTTGTTTCAGATTATGGAAATCTGTTTTTCTTTTTCGCATAGGGTTCACATTAACCCCAATTACTTTTTCGCAGATATCACGCAAAGACTCCACAGGGAAGTTATTCATCACACCGCCATCACAATAAAAATCGCCATTCACCTCAATGGGTGGAAAAACAATGGGTATTGATGATGATGCTTTTACCGCAAGGGGTAGATTCCCTTTGTCGAAACAAGTATATTCGGCAGTATTGATATTGACAGCGAAAACTTTCAAAGGTATATTCAGCTCTTCGAAATTTTGTGCCCTTAAATGTTTTCGGAGTGTTTTTTCAATGCCGTTCATCCTCACCAAACCCGTTCGGGGAATATTAAAATCGAGGTAGTCAAATATTCTTTTGGAGGATAACAATTCCAGCACCTCATCCGGAGAATTACCATCGGCATAAAATGCTCCTACAATGGATCCGGCACTAACACCACTTACAATATCAGGTTTTATCCCATCTTCTTCGAGTGCTTTAATTACCCCCAGGTGTGCAAATCCTCTGGTACCTCCGCCACTGAGCACGAGTCCGGTTTTGTATTTTCTCTTCTCTTCCATATATAAATTTTTAAAATTCATTCATCAGTTGATAATAATGCGGCTAAGTTCTTTGGCCAGCAACATTTTAATATCTTCCAGTTCTTTTATATTTTTCAGGTTTTCAAACATTTCTTCGGGAGGAACTTCTTTCTTTTTAAGAACTTCTTTGTTTTCGTGGATCATTTTTTCCACCTTTCTAAGTTTAAACGAATACAGCACATCCAATACGATCTTTTTGACATTGTCTGACTCCTTTTTCACATAGATCCCATGTTTATCTTCCCATTGCAAACTCAGTTCGTAGGGTGTGGAAAGCATATCAATAACCATTTTGCTAACTTCCGGGTCTTTATGCTGATAAAACAACTGATCGTTCAGTTTTCTTTCTTGGTTACGGGCAGATAATATTTCGTCAAAGATGGTCTGGCAGGTCTTATTTTCAAACTTTATGTCGTCATTGACCAGATCATCAATAATAAAATCCTTCACAGAAAAAAAAACTTCCTCCTTTTTTTGTTCCTCATTTTCCATAAAAAATGACAATTGCTCATCAGGGTAGGAAAGCAAAACCCTAATCAGTTCTTTTTCCTGGTTGAAAACAGAGATATCTTTGAAAACCTGAGGTTCTGCAATGTTTTCTTTTTCGCTTATCCATTTCTGCTCCTCCTGTATTTTCACCCCTTGTTTTTCGCTGTTTTTGCGCTTTTCGATTCGTTTTTTATTGATCTCGAGCATCAGCAATTTTTCAGCAATATCGAGCATATCACTGCTTTTTTGCGCATAAAGCGATCTTGTTACCGGTTCAGGGATCTGAGCAATGCTTTGGGCAATTTCCTTGATCAGAGCAGTTTTTTTAACAGGATCGTTTTGGGTTTCGGCCAGTAAAAGATTGGTTTTGAAGGTAATGAAATCTACCGCATTTGTATCAAGAAACTCCTTAACCTCTGCTGGTCGGTAATTCCGTGCATAAGAATCGGGGTCTTCTCCTTGGGGAAAAAGCACCACCCTCACATTCATTCCTTCTTCAAGAATCATATCAATACCTCTGAAAGCAGCTTTGATGCCGGCAGGATCGCCATCAAAAAGCAATGTAATATTCTTGCTGTACCTTCTGATCAAAAGTATCTGGTCGG
>CAYMLS010000468.1:0-3467 GCA_964390665.1 uncultured Bacteroidales bacterium
TGTCAGGCATTAAAATTAGTGTCAATTCGTGTAATTTGTGGATAATAAACTTTTTTTAGTGGACTCAAAAACACAAAACTAAAACACTATGCAAAATTTCTCATTTCTGAAAAAAATAGCCCTGGTCACCTTTTTTATGATGGTGAGTGCTCAGTTGCTAACAGCACAGGATCATGTTGAATTTTTCGAACGCAGCTCTTCCATCAACAAAAGCGGTATGTATTTTCTGGGAGGATGGGCCATTGCCAACCTTACCCTGGGGTCTTACGGATGGATCAACGAAAAAGGGAGTAAAATGTATTTTCATCAGATGAATACTGCCTGGAATGTGGTGAATTTGGCCATTGCCGGGTATGCTATGTGGGAAATGTCGGGAATCAGTGCCGCCGGCATGTCGCCCGATGAAATGATGAAGCAGCATATGCGCTCAGAAAATCTTTATCTGATCAATGCAGGATTAGACATTTTGTATGTTGCCGGTGGTGCCTGGATGCTGCAAGCCTCCAAAACCAACGAAAAAAGGCAGGATCTTTTAAAAGGTTACGGGCGATCGGTTATGTTGCAGGGTGCATTTCTGTTTGCTTTTGATCTCACCAAATTTGCCATTCAGTATCATCACAGAATGGATTTCTTAAACAATACACAAGTGAGTTTTTCCCCCACAGGACTTTCGTTGGTGATCGGTTTATAACAAATAACTTCTCATATTCTGTCAGACATCTCAGCCGAAAAAGACTAAATTTTGATGTACGCTTGAAAGAAAAGCCTAAAGCACAAGTCCGTTGGTAAATGTAAAACAACAGTTTACAATTTGAAACTAAAAATTATGAAAGAGGTCTGCACACTTCAACAGGTGTTTTCCTGCAAACGCAAGATAAATCATTGATCCGGAGCAGATCAGTTTGAAAAGAAAGACTAAAGATGGTCCAGAACCGTTCGCGCAAAGGTGCCAAGGTCAGGATCTCTGGCTCCCATCAGCAGGATCACATCTCCGGGTTTTGCATGGTGGATGAGGTAGTCAAGTATCTGCTTTTTGGAAGGTAGATAAACAGATGATTTATGATTCCTGGAAATTTCCCGGGACACAACATCAGACTGAATATCTTTAGCAACCGTCCCCCCGGCATAGTAAACATCTGAAATAAGGAAAATATCTTTGGGACGTAATGCCTCAGAGATAGTTTCTGAAAGTTCTTTGTGCATAAACCGCAAGGGCCCGTATCCATGCGGTTGAAACCAGGCCAATACCCTTTCTCCCACCATCTGACAGGATTTTATGGCGGCTACCACTTCAGCAGGGTTATGGGCAAAATCATCCACTACCACTACATCCTTTCGTTCCCCTACCCTTTGTGTGCGCCGGTAAATCCCTCTGTAAGTGCGCATAGCATGCGCCACCTGAGCATCAGCAATATTAAGCAAGCGCGTAACTGCAATCACTGCCAGCACATTTTCCATGTTATGTTTTCCCATTGCAGGCACAAAAAAAGAAACATCACCCACCTCAAAACGGATATCAAAACCGTTTTGTCGGAAGTTTTCACCCCTCACACCAGCCTGCACCAAGCTACCAAAGTCCAGGTTTTGATCTGCTGAATGTATGCGGCTATGGGGGTTGTCTCGATTAACAATAAAAGAACCCTGCGTGTTTTGTTTAAAAACGGTAAATAGTTGATGTAACTCATCCATATCCTTATGATCTCTGTCGATATTGAGCAAAATGCCAATTTCGGGACGATAACTCACGATAGAACCATCGGATTCATCGGCTTCAATGATCATCCAGTCACTTTTTCCGTTCCAGGCATTTCCGGGCAGTCCTTTTTCCTGAAGGTCTGTAAGTCCTGCTCCGGTGATCAGCGAACAATCCAGACCGCATTGCTGCACTGCATGAAATAGCATGGCCGCCGTGGTTGATTTGCCGGAAGTACCTCCAACAGCAATGGTCTTCCTGCTATTTGCGATAGATGCCAGCAGATCTGAGCGCTTTACCACAGGAATACCTAACCGCAACGCTTTTTGATATTCAGGATTGGTTTCCTCTATGGCAGTTGATATCACCACAATATCCGTGTGATCCCCTATACCACTTCCATCCTGCGGAAAACAGGCAATATCCATTTCCTGAAACTGCTTCTGAATCAGCATTTGGTTATGGGTTTCAAACAACCGGTCCGAACCGGAAACCCGTTTATTCTCTCCTTTTAAATACTGTGCTATGGCACTCATGCCTGTGCCACCAATACCGGTAAAAAAAAAGGAATGATAATCTTGAAAATTCATGATTCGTTTAGTCTGTCCGGTGAAATAAAAATTTGGTATCTTCCATCATATTATATTGTGCTGGGTTAATCAAAACAACTGCTTGAAAAGCAAACACAACGCCGCAATCGGTTTTTTCCTGCAGACACAGCAAAATTCAAATCACAAAGATAGTTTTTAATCCTTTTCCCCAAAACAATAGTGGGAATAACTCTTGTGCAGAATTATTCCCACTCACCAACGAATGCTTTCGCAATCCGTAGCGCCAGGCTACTGTTACAGGCCGGTATGCAAATCAACAGCCCGTTAAGGTTGTTTTTGCACCCCTCAACACGCATGACATACCGACTAAAGTACATCACTTGTGCCGTCCGTTGAACATATCTTTCGATGATGTTTTCCCGGACAAAGTGTCGTTGTAAAGCAACTGCAATGCCTATGTAATGCTTCACTGTCGGTTTCTCACGAATGTACGTTCTTTTCAGAAAACACGCTTCACGATCCGCTTTCTCCACATTTCATGCCGGCGATGCAGCTGGAAAGATCATCTTTTCAGACGATTACTTTTCCAGGCAATTGCTACCAAAACAAAGTTTTGATTTCTTTTGCCGCTTCCGACTCAGTCACTTAAAGAACGGTATTCTTTCGGGTGCGCTGACCATTGCCCGCATGAGTGAATTTTTACATCCATTCTACGGTGCGCCGGACTTTGATTCCTTCAATATGCAAACCTTTCAGTTTGGATGATCAGTTTCGGATTCAACTAAGAATCCTGCACTTCTCCATATTTTCAGGAATTGCCTTTATCGCTTACCTGATGGATCAAATATACAACAATAAACCGATCCAGGTCAAGCTTTTGCGCATGTACTTATGATCTGTTTTTCAACCGAAGTTTTCAACAATTGTTTATAAATCATGAAACCTTTGTCAGTTATAAAAACCCGTGATTATGCCTGTATAGAAAATTGTTGGTTTTCAACAAAAACAGAAACAATTTTTTAACATAAATCAGGAGGTTTTCAACATGCAATGACCATATTTTTCGATGATTATTCTCCTGTAAATTGTAAAATAAACATTGAACTTCCCCCCTGAGTCTGGTCTTCGTTTAAAAAAAGACACTAATGTGTAACCCATCAATCAGCATTAACTCAATTCTGATTCATATCTACAACCAATGTAAACTTATTTCAGAAAAAATC
>CAYMLS010000469.1:0-3455 GCA_964390665.1 uncultured Bacteroidales bacterium
GATTCAAAAACGAGAATAACGCAGTATTTGGCGTTTTCTTGCAAAGACTATTTAGGAAAATACGAAACAGAAGCAAGGCAAAATCTCAAAGTTTTCACTCCAGACCACTGTCTGACTAAAGATTTTTCATGATGGTCAGCAAGAAAATGCATGATGCAAGCAAAAAAAAACCGGAATTCAATTCCGGTTTTTTTACTTCATTCCGGGCAACATACCCGTCGTTTCTTTTACGACCTGTTTAAGAGATCTCGATCTGCTTTGCAGGTTTGGGTTTTACCTCTTCGCGTTTGGGAAGGGTAAGGTTTAAAATTCCATTTTCATATTTTGCATGGATCTTTTCTGCTTCAATTACATTTTCAGGAATGCTGAAGCTACGCTGAAAAGATTGGTAACTAAACTCGCGGCGGGTTGTTTTTTCACCTTCTTTTTCAACATTTTCATGCTCTTTTTCAGATGAAATGGTTAACTGGCCGTTGTCGTAGTTAACTTTAAAATCTTCTTTTTTCATGCCTGGTGCGGCCACTTCGATCATAAACTCATCGTTGTTTTCTTTGATGTTTACCGCAGGCAATGTTGAATCAGATCCTGCAAAATTTGAATTGTTCCAGTCCATCAGTTCTCCTTCAAAGAACCTGTTGATCAATGAAGGAAAAGATGAGAAAACGGGGTTTGAAATTCTTGCTGGTGTCATAGTTGTATCCTCCATTTTTTAGTTAGACATTAAGTTTTCGTTTTTGCCATTTTCAAATTGTGTGCCAGTCGATATCAAAATGAAACACCCTGGTTTTATTTGGTTGATATTGTGTGTTTTAAAAAGGTTGCTGCATGTGAAATATTTTGACAGATATCGGTTTGTGCTGCCAATGTGACTTGTATTGCCCTGGCGGGTGTCATAATGGCGCTCTTCGGAGGCGGTTTTGATGACATACCTTTGGTAATGATGGGGTTAAAGATGTGTGACTTGATTTCCTGTTGTACCCGAAAGGAAGCAAACCGTTGTCAACAACTGGCCTGAAAACGCCCACTTTCTGTGGGGTTTTCCTTCAAAACCGGAATCCTGAATTTACTTCTGAACATCATATTTTCGTTTATTGCCAACCTTTGCAAGGTTTTTTTCGGGTATGCTGAGAAACCGGAAATTGCAACAGGAGGCTCTGAAACCCATTGAATGTGAAAAATTTCCTCTGTAAATGCCAAAAAAAATGTTCATCTTTGTATCAAAATGACTTATCCGTTCATTTCTCAGTCAATTTTATGCGTAAATTTCAACATATCGTACATTTTAAAATATTCATTGTTTCTGCCATTTTCTGTTCGGGAATGCTAAATGCATTTGCGCAGCAATTATCAGGTGTTGATTCTGTTGAGCATTTGCTGAACTTGTCTTATCAATACGCAAAAACTGATGTGGTAAAGGCAGAAGAGGTTACTTATCAGGCGATCGAAATTGCCCAAAACCTGGAAAACGAACCTTTGCTGGCCGATTGTTACATTGAAATGTCATTTGCCAAAAATAACCTTGGGCTGCTGGATGAATCTGCAGATTATGCTTTTAAAGCATTGGATATCTATCAGGAAAACGATCATCATACAGGTATTGCGAATGCCCTGATGCGAATAGCATGGAATAAACTTGAAGTGGAGGAGTACGAAAATGTATCTGATTACCTGCGCAGGGCATATCATTCCGTGAAAAACACATCAGATTCTGTTGCTTTTTCAAAGGTATATCATATGATGGGAAGTGCTTTCAACTGGATGAATCCTGGTATCATTGATCCTGATGCCAAAGATTATGATCAACAGAGAATATCGCTTATGGACAGCGCCATTTTTTATAACAGAAAAGCGGTTGATATCCGGCGCCGGAATAATATCAGAGGGTTGGACAACTCTCTGAACAACCTGGCGATCATACTTAAAAACAAAGCACTGTTAACAGGAGAGGGTTTGGCAGAAGCGGAAAAATACTATCGGGAATCATTGCGAATAAGACAGGATAACAATGATACGATCGGAATTGCCGGATCTTATATTAATCTTGGCGATATAAAACTTCATGAAAAAGATTATGACACAGCATTGAATTACTTGTGGAAGGGAAAGGTAATTGCTGAAAAAAATGACCGGTTATTTCACCAAAGAATCGTTTATCAGAAACTTTCGGAATTATATGATCAAACACAGCAATATGACTCTGCCTTGTTTTATTTTGTTGAGCAAACATCCATAGAAAAACGTATGCAAAGCAATGAATACAAACAATCTGTCAAAGAATTGGAGACCCGGTATGAAGTTTCGCAAAAAGAGCAGGAAATTGCCATTCAGAAGCAAATGTTGAAAACCCAACGAGTCGTTTTGATTTTTGTGGTACTGATCGTTGTTCTTTTGGGGGTTACCTCTGTTTTTTATTTCAGACTGTTCAGGAAGAATAAAAAGTTAGGGTACAAAAATCAGGTTTTGCTGTCAGAACTCAGTCACAGGGTGAAAAACAATATGCAGATCATTATCGGACTATTGAGTTTGCAGGCAAACAGGGTACAAAATACGGACACCAAAGAAGTGCTGGAAGAAAGTCAGTTGAGGATAGAGACCATGGGTTTGATTCACAAAAAACTATACAGAAGTGATATTGATTCTGTTTACGCCGAAGATTTTATGAGCGATCTGATCAGGCAGGTGTTGTCTGCTTACACTTTAAAAAATGTAAAGATCATTTCCCATATATCTAAAGTAAGGGTCACCCATGATCAGGCAACATGTCTGAGTTTGCTCATCAACGAACTGCTTACCAATTCCTGTAAGCATGCTTTTCGGGATATCGATGACCCCACACTCCATATTTCCCTGGAAAAAGAGAAGGGCAACATGATCGGGTTTTTATATCGTGATAATGGCCCGGGTTTTAACCCTGAAAAATTTCAAACCGATTCTTTCGGCATGAAATTAATCAATATCCAGGTGGAGCAATTGGGAGGCACTGCATCATGGCAACACGGGGATGGGATTACATTTAAGTTGGAATTCCCCATGAACTGATCACCAGGAAGGGAACGGATCGTTCTGTTTTGGCGCCTTTGTTGTTCACCTTTTTATTTGATGCCTGCAGGAAAACGCCAATTGCTGCGTTGGAATCCTCTTCAGAACAGTCGGTTACGAAAAGTAAACTCCTGTTTTTTAGTCATCGTCCGCCTTGCCACTGACGCTTTCTTTATCAAACACCTTTTACAATCGTGAGTTTTCTTGCTGACACCATTTATTCGTACTGAAGTGATTCAACAGGACTTACCCGTGCCGCCTTGTACGCGTTTATCCAAATGGTGATCATGGCGATGATCCAGGCCAAAAGGATTCCCAAAACAAACACCCATATTTCCAGCCCCAGACGGTAGGGGAAATTGTTGAGCCAGTCGCTCATGACCATCCAGGCAAATGGCAGTGCGATGGCCCCTGCT
>CAYMLS010000470.1:0-3422 GCA_964390665.1 uncultured Bacteroidales bacterium
ATATGTAACTAGAATTATTAAAAATGCAGCTTAAATGGAATTTGTCGTACACCCGAAAGGTTGACAATATTTCCGATATAAAGAAATATTAGATAGCTTTGGATCACAGACAACGTTAGCGTTCAGTTTAGTCGCTCCTTGAAACAGTATCGGTTTTTGAAATATTCGCTTAGTTTGAAACTATTAAAAAAATATTTATGGAATACACTTGGATTGTTATAATTGTAGTTTACATTTTACTAACTCATTTAATTGCAGAACACATTGGAGCAAAGCGAGAAATTGGATACGGAAAATCAGTTTTTTGGTCAATGGTGCTTACTCCGATAATAGGGATGATACTAACAATAATGAGCAAAACAATCGATTTTAAATGAACTGCACAAAGCAAATTGTACATGGCAGAAGGGAGTTTTACCTATATAACAAAACAGACCCGCAAGAAAGTGACTGTTTATCCACCGGTGCTTTTCGACAGGAAAGTGCCACGCATTCCACAACTAATCATATTTGCGGACCGTTGTGTGGCATTTGACCGAACCGCTATCGTATAAAATAAGCTCATATCGTATCGTATTAATCGAATATTTTTCGTATAAAAACGAATCATATCGTATCGTTTTCAGATTTAAATGATATATTTGGAGAATGGAAAATAAGGTACATGCATTTTCATTAAACATTGATTGGGAACTAATCCGGATGATTAGCCAGATTGACCGATTTGATGCTTCATGGACAACGATAGAGAAGAAAGAAAGCCAAAGTTTGAAGCAATTGAAAATGATTGCTACCGTTCGTAGTGTTGGGGCTTCTACGAGGATTGAAGGCTCAAAAATGTCGGACGAGGAAGTTGAAGTCTTACTTAAAGAAATTGACATTACAAAAATTGCAGACAGGGATTCTCAAGAAGTAGTCGGATACTTTGAAACTTTAGATTTGATTTCTGAATCGTTCGAGGATATTTTAATAACCGAGAGTAGTTTGAAGAATTTGCACAACATTTTATTGAAATACAGCAAAAAAGACGAGTGGCATAAAGGAGATTATAAACAGCATAGCAATGCCGTAGAAGCTAAGCTGCCTGATGGAACAAGGCAGATAGTTTTTAAGACAACTGAAGCAGGGTTTCCGACGCGGGATGCAATGAGAAAGTTAATTGATTGGTATTTAAATGACAAAGAAACGCATCCATTAGTGAAATGTGCCTTATTTGCATATGATTTTGTGAGTATTCATCCGTTTCAGGATGGAAATGGGCGATTGAGCAGATTGCTTACGACTTTACTTTTAATAAAACATGGTTACAAGTGGATTCAATATGTGAGTTTTGAGCACGAGATTGAAAGTCGGAAAACGGAGTATTACAGAGTTTTAAGAAGTTGTCAATCGCAAAGACCGAATGAAGATGTTACAGAATGGATTCGTTTTTTCTTTGATGCTTTGGGAAATATTCAGAAACAATTGATGACAAAACTTGAGAGCAAAGCAGTAGAAACAAGGTTATCTCCACGAGAAAAGTCAATTCTAACTTTCATTGAGAATAATGCAGGATGTAAATCGGGAGATATTGCTAAAAAATTAGGAATTCCAAGTCCGACAGTGAAAAGGATTTTACCAGAGTTGATGAAGAAAAAACTGATTGAAAAATTCGGAACCGGACCAGGGACGAATTATTCGATATTGTAGAAAAACGCCCTACAACAGAGTGTCATAAGTCATTGCCACAGAACTTCTTTCTTAAGATGTTTCCAGGAAAATACATGTCAGGGTATTCTATGGGTAATGTGACCAGTGGCAACGCCATATACACCCGGAACGTTGGCGGCAATTATACGGCGGGAAAACTACGGTAAAATGGGATTTTAATTTTTGATTTTAGTACCTGATTTGAATCCCGATTTTAATAGAAACTTGCCAAATCTACGCTGGAGATTTGCCAACAAAGCAAATGAAAAGAGCTTTGGACTGGGTAGCAGGAAACCAGGATAGGGCATTGTCAGTCTTTTACGAACTTAATCCCCTACTAAAATAAGAAGAGCAATAAAAATCCCCAGAATTCTAAAAATCAATTGGATAAGAGATCTTTCTGTTTCTGTTGTCTATAACAACGGAGAATCAAGAATTATTGACTTCAGAAAAGTGTTGCGTCCGATAGGGGTTGATGAAAATTCACCTGCAAAAATTGTCTTTGACCCACTGGAATTTGCAAAAGCAACGATTGAAAACAATACTCTTTATTTGAATAAATAGGTTGGATTGAGCTCGTCCGCCAAGCGGAACTCGGTTCAATCAAGTATACGATAGTGTACAGTGCCCATGCAGGGCACACACAATTGCTATAAAACATAGGGCGTTCGTGCGGTTATTAATGTATAGGGTTGTTTATTATCGACCGTGCTTATCCGACTGTTTTGGCTATCTATGCCCTACGTTTCATAGCATAGCCTTTGTGTGCAATGGGTAACGAAATCGCATACGACTGAATATCATTTACATAAGTAATGAAAGGGATTTAAAAATAATGTCGTACATTTGCCTTGAATAACATTTGAAATTTGTGCAAGAAGTAAATTTTGAAACACTTTTAGATAAACACGCTAACAACAGATTACGTGTTCGTTTGAAAACTGACAAAGGCGAATTAATTGATGTTGTTTTTCAATATGAAGCATTTATTGATGATAAATGGCATCCGATTTTAAGGTACGATTGTGCTCACGGTTTCTTTCACAGAGATGTAATGAAACCTAATGGTGATAAAGAAAAACAAGAAATTGCTATTGACAACTTGAAAAGTGCTTCAAAATATGCAGAACAGGACTTGAAAGACAGGTGGAAATAGCACAAAGAAAGATATGTTAAGATAATGAAAATTCGCTGAATTATGACTAATAAGGAAACCGTCGAAAGAAATATTGGGTTGACATTTGACTTTGTAAATCATCTAATTGAAAATCCAAATTTAGTTGAAAATCTTCCTGAGAATTTCAAACTAGAATTTATTGAAAAAGACTTTCCAAATGTTGAAAAAAAGCAACAAGAGAAAGAAAGCAAAACTAAAAGAAAATATATTAGAGTAAGAAATTCGTTTGAATTTTCAAAATAATTAAACTGTTGAGATAAAGACATTTATTTTATTTCTTCTAAGTATTTTACAACAATTCTGTATAATTTCAAATCCTTAAGCCCAAACCACTGCACACAATCGAGTAGACCGCCCTGCCAGGATTAACTGACGGGGAGGGCCTCTCACATTCACCCTGTTAAATAATCATTTGCTTTTTCACAAACCCTTGTTAAAAGGATTTATTTAACAGGGGTCTCGCATTCGGCGATTCACTAAACACTGGTAGAAAGCGAATTACGGTAATCAGGATGGACTTTCAGGTAATAAGAAATGAGCATGTTGGCGAATTGCA
>CAYMLS010000471.1:0-3422 GCA_964390665.1 uncultured Bacteroidales bacterium
AAAGGAGAAAGGGAGAAAAGGAGAAAAGGGGGAAAGGGGGAAAAGGGGAAAGGGAGATAGGGAGATAGGGAGATAGGGAGATAGGGAGAATGGGCGAATGGGAGAATAAGGGATTTGAATTAAAATGCAGGGTGCAATAATGCTGATTATTTTGGGCAATTTTTTTCAAGGTAAGGGAAAAATCTGTAAGGTAAATCAACAGTCAAAAAAAACCCACAAAACCAGGAATGATTTTGTGGGTTCTGTTTTAATTGTAAGACGCGACTTTCAATTATTTGCGTGGATTGTTGTGACGCCTTCTGTTATCGTCACGTCTGTTCTCGTCTCGTCGCCCGCTCTCTGGCGCTTTATCTCTTGGCAAAAGGGCCTTTCTGGAAAGTTTCAGTTTACCGGTTTTCTTATCCACATCCAGCAACTTCACCTCTATGGCATCACCTACCTTTATATTGCTTTCCTCGATGGTTTCCAATCTTCTCCATTCGATTTCAGAAATATGGAGCAAACCTTCCTTTCCGGGAAGTATTTCCACAAATACACCGAAAGGTACGACACTTTTTACAGTACCCTGATAAACCTCGTTGATCTCGGGGATGGCAGTAATACCTTTGATCTTGTTCATCACGAAATCTATGGATTCCTTGTTTTCTGATACAATATCAATAATACCGTACTCACCCACCTCTTCGATCACAATGGTTGTACCACTTTCTTTCTGCATTTCCTGGATAACTTTTCCACCAGGGCCAATGATGGCACCAATAAATTCTTTGGGTACTGTCATTTTCACAATACGTGGTACATGTTCTTTATAATCTTCACGTGGCACAGAAATGGTTTTCGACATTTCCGAAAGGATATGCAATCTTCCGTTTTTGGCTTGCTCAAGTGCTTGTTCGAGCAATTCAAAACTCAGCCCTTCAATTTTAATATCCATCTGGCAAGCTGTAATACCATCAGTTGTTCCGGTAACTTTAAAATCCATATCTCCGAGATGATCTTCATCACCAAGGATATCGGAAAGAACGGCATATTTTCCACTTTCTGGGTTGGCGATCAGCCCCATGGCGATACCCGAAACAGGTTTTGTAATTTTCACGCCGGCATCGAGCAATGCAAGGGTTCCTGCACAAACAGTAGCCATGGATGAAGAACCGTTTGACTCGAGAATATCGGAAACAACACGTATTGTGTAAGGATTATCTGCTCCTTCGGGGATAACAGGTTTCAGTGCACGCAAAGCTAAATTACCATGACCTACTTCGCGCCGACTGGTACCTCTGAGGAATTTTGCTTCGCCGGTACAGAAAGGTGGAAAGTTGTAATGAAGCATGAACTTGCTTTTTCCCTCAAGCACAGCACCATCAAGCACCTGCTCATCGAGTTTTGTACCTAATGTAACTGTTGTAAGCGATTGTGTTTCACCTCTTGTAAAAACAGCAGAACCATGTGCCATTGGTAAATAATTCACTTCCGACCATATGGGTCTTATTTCATCAGGTTTGCGGCCATCAAGACGTACATTATCATTGAGAACCATTTCCCTTACTGCCTCTTTTTCAAGGTCGTGATAATATTTCTTCACCAAAGATTCTTTTTCTTCCCTCTCTTCTTCCGTAAAAGTTTCCAGGTATTCATCCCTGATGGATTTTAATGTTTCCGAACGCTCGTGTTTATTGCTGATGATACTTTTGGCTGTTTCATAAATGCGATCATACAATTTTTCACGCATGTTATTCAAAAGTTCTTCATCTTGCGCGGCAGGTTCCACTTCTCTTTTCACCTGCGCTTTTTCCACTTTCGCTGCCAGATCGAGTTGGGCCTGACATTGTGTTTTGATGGCACCGTGGGCTATTTTAATGGCTTCCAGCATCTCAGCTTCCGAAACCTCTTTCATTTCGCCCTCTACCATTACAATATTTTCAATGGTTCCTGCCACGATCATCTCTATATCCGCTTCTTCAAGTTCAGAAATGGAAGGATTCACTATAAACTCACCGTTGATCCTTGCCACCCTCACTTCGGAAATAGGACCGTTGAAGGGTATATCCGAAACCATAATGGCGGCCGAAGCAGCCAACCCTGCCAAAGCATCGGGCATTGTATTTTTATCGGCAGAGATCAATGAGATCAAAACCTGTGTTTCATTCATATAATTATCGGGAAACATAGGACGCAGCGCTCTGTCTACCAGTCTTGAAATCAATATTTCGTACTCTGAGGGGCGTGCTTCCCTTTTGAAAAATCCCCCGGGAAACCTTCCTGTAGCAGCATATTTCTCCTGATAATCAACAGATAATGGAAAGAACTCCTGGTTTTCTGCTACCTCTTTTTTGGATACTACGGTGGCCAAAAGCATGGTGTTTCCATAACTCAATACTACCGATCCATCAGCCTGCTTGGCCAGTTTTCCTGTTTCTAAAGTAATGGTTTGTCCATTACCCATGTCAATGGTTTGGTTGATTCCTAATTTGTTGTTCGACATAATTCTTCTTTTTTCGTTTCTTCTTCTTTTACTTTTTTACTTTACTCTGTTTTCGCGTTCCTGGATGTGTTATCATCAAAATTAGATAAATTTCACGTCTGTGATTTACAACATCCTGATTTAATAATAATTTTTAATAAAAAAAGGCAATTACAAGTAATTGCCTTTTTAGATTGAAGTGAAATTTATTTTCTCAAGTTCAGTTTCTTTATGATGGCTCTGTATCTTTCAATATCATTGCGCTTCAGATAATCGAGCAACCTTCTTCTTTTACCAACCAGGGTTATCAGTGCTTTCTGGGTACCCTTGTCTTTCTTGTTTGTTTTTAAATGACCTGTTAAATGACTGATCCTGTGGGTAAACAACGCTATTTGACTTTCCGCTGAACCGGTGTCAGTTTCCGACTTTCCGTGTGTTTTAAAAATGTCTTTTTTTATCTCCTGATTGATGTACATAATAAGTAATACGTTTGATTATCAATATTTTTAATCTAAATTTTTCGTTTTGAAGGGTGCAAAGATACAATTTAGTTTTGTTATTAACAACAATTTTTATTTACTTTTTGCCTGATTTTTGCCTGTTCTAATCTGTTAACAGTCAAAGGATGATGATGATAATCCTGACCTGGTTAGGATCATATGTAAAGATACAAAATGATTTTCCTTTTCACCACATTTCCTTCATATACCAGCGATTGCAAAATTAAAAAAATCATTCATATAACCATATTCACTGTTGCTTTAAAGCATAAATATTCTATTCCACAGGGTTATGGAAGAAATCAATTAAAAATAATGACTATTTATATCTTGCTCCTTTCTGTTTTAAAGTTTCCCTGAATGTTCATGTACAGGGATACTCCAAGGCTTGTCGCCTTGATATTTTATATATTTAGTCTTTGCAAGAAAACGCCAAATACTGCGTTATTCTCGTTTTTGAA
>CAYMLS010000472.1:0-3418 GCA_964390665.1 uncultured Bacteroidales bacterium
GGCCGGGGTGTTTTTGATGTTGTTTTTAATTGCACATCTTTCTACCAATTTACTGCTTATTATCGGCGATGGAGGGGCGAAGTTTGACGAAGCAGTAGAGTTTCTTACCACCAATACTTTTATTCGCGTTGTGGAAGTTTTCCTTTTTGCCGGATTTATCCTCCACATTGTACTGGGGATAGTTATCGAATGGCACAACAAAAAATCGCGACCGGTAGGTTATAAAGTACCCACGAAGTCAGGAACTTCTGGTTTTTCCAGGTTTATGATTCATACCGGAATCGTCATATTTATTTTTCTTATCATACACTTGTATCACTTCTTTTTTGTAAAGGTTGGATTGGTAGATGTATACGCCGGCGCCCAGTCGAAACATGACTTCTTTCCCATGGTGAGGGAAATGCTGCAAAACCCGGTGGTTGCTGTTTTTTATGCTGTTTCGGTTATTATTTTGGGTCTTCATCTGCATCATGCTTTTCAGTCAGCATTCCAATCTTTTGGACTGAATCACAACAAATATACCCCGTTTGTGAAGGGTTTCGGAACTCTTTATGCCGTTGTTATCAGTGCCGGGTTTTTTGTTATTCCGGTGTACTTTATGTTTTTTCATTAATAATCAAAGAATTAACCCAATATATAATACAATATTATGATAAAGCTAGATGCTAAAATCCCAAAAGGTCCTTTGGCCGATAAATGGGAAAATTATAAATCTTCTGTAAGATTGGTTAGTCCTGCCAATAAAAAGAAACTCGACATCATTGTAGTAGGTTCAGGATTATCAGGTGCTTCCTCTGCCAGTTCTCTGGGCGAAATGGGGTATAATGTAAAGGTATTTTGTTTTCAGGATTCTCCAAGACGGGCGCATTCGGTTGCTGCCCAGGGAGGGATGAACGCAGCAAAAAATTATAAAAACGATGGTGATAGCACTTACCGTTTGTTTCATGATATGATAAAAGGAGGCGACTTCCGCTCCCGCGAAGCCAATGTTTACAGGGCGGCACAGGTAAGCACCCAAACGATCGACCATTTTGTTGCTTTGGGCGTTCCTTTTGCACGTGATTATGGCGGTATGCTTGAAACCCGCTCTTTCGGTGGTGTGCAGGTTTCCCGAACCTTTTATGCCAAAGGTCAGACCGGTCAGCAATGTTTACTGGGGACTTATTCCTCCCTTAGCAGACAGGTGGCAAAAGGAACTGTGAAAATGTACCCGCGCCAGACCATGCTCGACCTCGTGATCGTGGATGGAAAAGCAAGGGGTATTATCACACGGAACCAGCTTACAGGTGAAATTGAAAGACATTCGGCTCATGCCGTAGTGCTGGCAACCGGAGGTTACGGAACAGTCTTTTATTTAAGCACACTGGCATTGGGTAGCAATGCCTCTGCTGCATGGGCCGCACATAAAAAAGGAGCACTTTTTGCCAATCCAAGCTTCATTCAGATCCATCCCACAAGTATTCCGGTACTCAATGAATACCAGTCTAAACTCACACTGATGTCAGAATCCCTCAGAAACGACGGCAGGGTTTGGGTTCCCAAAGAAAAAGGGGATAAAAGAAATCCCAGTGAAATACAGGAAAATGAAAGAGATTATTATCTCGAACGACGGTATCCTGCATTTGGTAACCTGGTGCCGCGGGATGTAGCTTCCAGAGCTGCCAAAGAGAGATGCGATGCCGGGTACGGAATTGGTGAGACGGGTCTGGCTGTTTACCTTGACTTTAAAGACGCCATTGCAAAACAAGGTGAAAAAGTGATTGAAGACAAATACGGCAACCTGTTTGAAATGTACAGAAAAATCACCGGAATCAATCCTTACAAAGAACCCATGAGAATTTATCCTGCCGGACATTATACAATGGGTGGGCTTTGGGTTGATTACAATCTTATGACTACTATTCCGGGTTTATATTCTGTGGGTGAGAGTAATTTCTCAGAGCATGGCGCCAACCGACTGGGAGCTGCCTCGCTCATGCAATGCTCCGGAGATGGTTATTTTATTTTGCCCTATACCATTGCCGACTACCTGGCAGACGAGATCAGAACTCCCAAAATACCGACAGATACACCTGAATTTGAAGAAGCCGAAAAAGCTTCGCGGGAGAAAATTGAAAAATTAATGAATATACAGGGTAAACAAACTGCCACCTCATTTCATAAAAGACTTGGAAAAATCCTTTGGGATCACTGCGGAATGGTAAGAAACGCCGAAGGACTGGAAAAGGCAATACAAATGATCGACGACCTGGAAGATGAGTTCTGGAGCGATCTTAAAATACCCGAAACCGCCGCCGAGTATAATCAGGAACTTGAAAAAGCCGCAAGGGTGGCCGATTTCTTTGAAGTGGGAAGACTTATGTGTCAGGATGCTCTTGAAAGAAACGAATCCTGTGGTGCTCATTTCAGATCGGAGTTTCAAACCGAACAAGGTGAAGCCAAAAGAAATGACAAAGAGTATGCGTATGTTTCTGCCTATGAGTATAATGGTAATAAAAAGAAAGAAACCTTACACAAAGAACCTCTTGTTTTTGAAAATGTTGAACTCAAGGAGCGAAGCTACAAATAGCAGCATAAGCGTGTATTGTAATGATCATTAAAATATTAAACTTATTGATATGAAGTTAAAACTAAAAATATGGCGGCAGAAAAATGCTGCCGTCAAAGGAAAATTCAAGAATTATGAACTGGACAAAGTATCTCCTGAAATGTCGTTTCTTCAAATGCTCGACTATCTGAATGAGATACTCATCACATCCGGTGATGATCCGGTACATTTTGAACACGATTGCCGTGAGGGGATCTGCGGAAGCTGTGGTATTTATATTAACGGCCGTCCGCACGGGCCGCTTCAAAATGTAACCACCTGCGAGTTGCATATGAGAGAATTTAAAGATGGATCCACCATTGTTATAGAACCTTGGAGAAGCAAGGCGTTTCCGGTAATGAAAGACCTTGTGGTGGATCGTTCTGCCTTTGACCGTATCATTCAGGCGGGTGGTTATATCAATGCCAATACCGGTTCTACCAAGGAGGCGAACAACATACCGATCAATAAAAAAATATCTGACAGGGCATTTGATGCCGCCGTTTGTATTGGATGTGGTGCTTGTGTGGCTGCTTGTAAAAACTCTTCTGCCAGCTTATTTGTTTCGGCAAAGGTATCGCAGTTGGCTATGTTGCCTCAGGGAAAAGTGGAAGCCGCTGAAAGGGTGGATAAAATGGTTGACCAAATGGATAAAGAAGGATTTGGTTTTTGTTCCAATACCTACGCCTGTGAATTCGACTGCCCCAAAGGTATTTCGGTTGAGTTTATTGCCATGATGAACAGAGAATTTTTCTCTGCCAAAGTAGCAGAACGAAAGCACACCTGATCATGGGGCTGTAAGGGGGTATATTTTGCCAAACTGTCATTGTT
>CAYMLS010000473.1:0-3398 GCA_964390665.1 uncultured Bacteroidales bacterium
CCGGAGATCCTACGGTTATCATTGATGAATCTGATCATGAAGGTGGAGGACCTTTAGGAAGATATTGTACTAATGGAATGCAATCTACTGGTGACATGAGTGATGTTGCTGTAATGTGTTCTAACTGTTTTCCGTTGTTTGGTTACAGAAACTATGGTGACAGTGGAACTTGCTTTTAAGGAATGATGATTTGGTGCTGCAATCTGGCAGCACCTTTTTCTTTAACTCCAATTGAATTAATTAATATTATGCGAACCTATGAAAGTCAAAAATATTTTTATTTTCATTATCATCATTCTAATTCCAGCAATGATCAACTCTTGCAATAATCAAAGCTCACGAGATTCATTCAAAGAATTTCCTTCCAGTTATTCATTAAATGCCCAATTGATAGAACTTTCAGAGACATATATACATGGTTCTTTTTTGATCTGTGATTCTGTTATCTTTATAACCAACACTCCAGATAACACCCATCAGATCCATATATATAACGATGAATTTGAATATTTAGGTTCAGGAGGATTAAAAGGAAAAGGACCGGGTGAAATTATTAATCCATTTATGGCTCGTATTGATTATGAAAAGGATATTTTATGGTTTGCTGATATGGGGCGTCAGGAACTGATTAAATTTCCGGTTGATAGTCTTGTTTCTAACCCCGGGTTTAATCCTTCTCAAAGTATTCCAATACCAAAAGATCTTTGGATCATTTCCTTATTCGGTTCATATACTGATAATCTTTTTCATTTTGCTGATTTTCAATCTCCAACAAATTTGGTGAGTTTTTTTAATCAGCAAGGGCAACGAATTGACTCATTAACTATATATAAAGAAAATTTACCTTCAGGACTTATAAATTCTAATAAACAGGCTTTTATGCCTACCTACATCTATCAGTTTCACCCAGACTATCAGCGATTAGTTGTAGCATGGGTATATTCTGATAAATTTGCAATTTTAAAAGGCGATGGTGAAATAATAAAAATATTAAAAGGGCCAGATGACATTGATCAGATACCAGATATAACGAATGAAAATCAAATAAGGAGCTATGCTCAAATTCAGGTGGATGAAAAATACATTTATATGCTTTACAGGGGAAGTTCAACTTTTGATGCTGACAAAAACCTGAATCTGCCAAACCGGATTTTTGTATTTGATTGGGATGGTCAACCCATAGCATCCCTTTACATTGACCATCCAATCCCTCAATTTACTTTAGACAAAACAAATAACCGATTTTTATCTATGTCTATGAATACTGGGGACATTATTATATATGACATTCCTGATAAATTATTAATGAATGAATAATTCAACGCCAAAAAATTAAAACTATGATATATTTAGGAAAAACAATAACAGCGGTAATAATTGCTATGTCAATTTTCCACTTTAGTAATGGTGGTTATAATTCTTCTGCAATTAAAGATAAAATCACAAAAATGGTAAGTAGTCATCAAGCAGGAATGCCTGATAAAAAATTTTTCAAATTAGAAGAGATTGAAATTGACGAGGAAGTGGTTTTAAATCCCCAAATCATGTTGAGCGAAAAAGCTATTGATTTCACCTACATGGGCGGGCGTACATTCAGGTTTTATGTTTATGCAGAAAACGTGGACACAAGAGTGTTATTAAAACAAGTTACCGATGGCTACCATGAAAGAGAGGAAGAAATAACTTTATTGGACATTTTTAAGAGTGGTGCCGATAAAAGCATTTCTTTTTACGATTATACATTTGAAAAGGATAATGACTTTTTATTAACCTTTACCCCGGAAAATAAGCAAAAAGGATATGCAATTATGATTTTGTACACAATTTCAAATAAAGAAGAATAATTAATTGATCAATAGATTTAATAGATTAAATAAGCTAAAAAACAGATCATTAATATTCAACAAATTAAATATCTGACAATCGGTTCAAGGAGTGGAAAATCATCATCAAAACAACATTTCCCACCCCCACGGCCTCTTCCAAAAAAATGAAAGGAGGTGAAGTGGCAAAGATAAGCAATTTTAAATAGTGCCGGCATTATATGCTGAGGCCTTGCGAGTGTGCAGGGAAAATTAATTCATTCGGTTTTTAATGTTTAAATTATTTGACTTATGAAAAAGAAAATTTTGTCACAATTAATGATTTTAAGTTTTGCCGTTGCCGGATTGTTTTTGGTGGGGAATAATGTGTTGGCCGGAGATCCTACGGTTATCATTGATGAATCTGATCATGAAGGTGTTGTTATTATTTGCGCGCAAAACCCCAGAGTTGGTGCTACATGTTGGACATGCCTTGATGGTGGTACTTTAAGCGGGTCATGCATTTGGACTGGTTACATGACAGATACTTGTTGTCAAAAGGCTAAATAATCCATAACAGGGTCGGTAGTATTGAATACCGACCCTTTTTAAATATAAAAAAAAATAAAATGAGACTTAAAACCCACTTTATTATCACAATAAACCTACTTTTTTTAGCAGTTCCATTCGGATGTACCAATAATTCAGATAATATGATTATTGATCTGGATAGGGAAGACGATATTTCCGTATATGATATTTTTTCTGAAGTAAACATTGTAATGCCTGAAACCAGAGAAGATTACTTTATATCCACAATCCATAGTGTAGAGTATTTTGATGAGAAATACTACATATTTGACATTAAATCACAACAAATTTTTTGCGTGGATGAAAATGGTAAGTTTCACTTCAAAATATCATCGACTGGTTCTGGTCCCGGAGAGTATAATTACATTGGACATATGTCTATAGACAGGTTCAAAGAACAAATTTTACTGCTTGAACCTTCCATGCAGCGTATTCAGGTATTTGATCTCAATGGTCATTATTTGGAAACGATAAGAATTAACGATGATGAGATATTAGCTTATAATTGGGTTTATGCACTGAATGAAAATACCATTGTATTGATTTCAATTATTGGGGATCAATTAATATTTTATTGCAAGAATAAAAAGGAAATTATAGAAAGAATTTTCCCCAGTCCGGTTTCACAAAAAGGTGTTTATATTTTTATTCCTTCATTTAGAAACTTGTATCAAATTGAAGACAAATCCTTTTTTAACCCAATACTAAATCAGCAAGTATTTGATATAACAACGATGAATCCAATACAATACCATAAATGGGATTTCGGTGAAAACAACAACTCCGAAAAAGCGTATCAAAGCGTGATCAATAAGATTAACAACTATAAAGGAGATCAAAAATTATCACAAAGAGATTTTGTAGGCCGGGGTAAATTACTTAATCACGATATTGTAAAAATAAGCGAGACTTCACGATATCTTATGGCAGTAATTGAATACAATAATGAGTTTAAAAATGTGATTATAGACAAAAAAGAAGGTAAGAGCTATGTTTTCAGAGCAT
>CAYMLS010000474.1:0-3386 GCA_964390665.1 uncultured Bacteroidales bacterium
GCAAAAAGTACCCACACATGATTACAACCAAATATTTAAAAGCTGGTGGTACCGAACCCTCAATGGCGAACCATATGTTTGCTGGCCGGGCAAAGTAAAATATTTTGCCCTGAGTTCGGGCACTTCTGAATCTTCCAGCAAACATATACCCGTAACCTCCGACATGCTCAAGGCCATCAAAAAAACGAGCGTACGACAGATATTTTCGCTGGCAAGATATGATTTTCCCAGGGAGTTTTTCGAAAGAGGAATCCTGATGCTTGGCGGCAGTACACATTTAAATTTTAACGGCACCTATTTTGAAGGCGACCTTTCAGGCATTACAACAAAGAACATCCCCTTCTGGTTTCAGCATTTTTATAAACCAGGAAAACGCATCTCTAAAGAACGTGATTGGCCGACAAAGCTCAACGAAATAGTAAAGAACGCTAAAAAATGGGATATTGGCGTAATTGTAGGTGTACCAGCATGGTGGCAGATATTGATAGAAAAAATCATTGATCATTACAATCTGAATAACATTCATGAGATATGGCCCAATTTATCGGTTTTTGTGCATGGTGGTGTGGCATTTCATCCATACAAAAAAGGATTTGAAAAGCTATTGGGCAAACCCTTAAAATATATAGAAACCTATCTTGCATCAGAAGGTTTTATTGCTTTTCAGAGCCGGCCCGACACCGAAAACATGCAACTGGTGCTCGACAACGGGTTGTTTTTTGAATTTGTACCTTTCAACGAACAGAATTTCGATATAGAAGGAAATCTGGCAGAAAACCCACAAACACTCACCATCACACAAGTGGAAGAAGGAAAAGAATATGCACTTTTACTCTCTTCGTGTGCAGGAGCGTGGAGGTACCTGATCGGCGATACCATAAAAATTGTTTCCAGGGAACTCAATGAAATAGTTATTACAGGAAGAACCAAGCACTTCCTGAATCTTTGCGGAGAACATCTGTCGCAGGAAAACATGAACATGGCTATCAAAATGGTGGAAGATCAACTTAATATTGATATCAGAGAATTTACCGTTTCCGGTGTCAAACACAATACCATGTTTGCACACAAATGGTATATCGGCACCGACCATCAGGTATCGCCCCGGGAAGTAGCGGGGAAAATAGACGAAAACCTTCAGGTTCTTAATGATGATTACCGGGTTGAGCGTATTGAAGCCATCAGAGAGGTGATCGTGGAAATCATTCCCATTCATATTTTTTATGACTGGATGCGAATGAAAGGAAAGGAGGGTGCTCAGAATAAGTTTCCCCGGGTATTGAAAAACAACCAACGGAAAGAATGGGAGGAATACATCTCCACCCATCCAAAGAATTAAATTATAAACCAATGAACATATTATGCCGTCATCTATTTTTGAAGGTATCATATTGGGATTTACACTAGCATTTTTAATTGGACCTTCATTTATTGCCCTCATCCAAACAAGCATCTATAACGGACGGCAATCGGGCATCTTTTTTGCCCTGGGTATCGCCCTTAGTGATCTTACACTCATCGCACTGAGCTACCTTGGTGCAATTCAGTTTCTGACCAACACCGAAAACCAGTTTATTGTAGGAATTATCGGGGGTTGTATCCTGATCGGATTTGGGATTGTTACATTTTTCAAGAAATATAAGGTAAACAGTAAACGAGGGATCGAAGTGAAGGTAAGCATCACAGGTGGTGGGTATGTAGCTTTTATCCTGAAAGGATTTTTCTTAAACATCCTCAATCCGTTCTTGCTCATTTTCTGGTTGGGGGTTATGAGTTTCATCAGTGCTAAATACGGCGTGGGTACCAGGGAGGTGGTATCGTTTTTTACTGCAGCGCTTATAACTGTTTTTGTCACCGACATTACAAAGTGCATCATAGCCAGCAAAATAAGAAGATACCTGAATATACTGATCCTTACATGGGTAAATAAAATCGTGGGTTTAACAATGGTTATATTCGGTATTGTAATGTTTATACGCGTTTTTTTATATATTTAGATATCGCAGGAAAACGCCAATATTTGCGTGATGCTCGTCTTCAAAAGAAACTACATCAACATTGCAATTTTTCAATTTTCGACAATTAAACACCAGATTATTTAAAATGACACAATAAAAACAAAAAACTAACCGTAAAAAGAAGCAGCAAGTTCTTAAAGGATTAGTTCAGAGCATTCATTGCCAGCGATATTAATCTTTATATCTTTGCATAAAAAGTAAGAGTTTTCTTGCTGACATAAAATAGCAGACAAGTAATCAGATTGTAAAACTTTAGACATTTCATGATATTTTCCGACGTATTGATTATAGGGACAGGGATATCCGGATTATTAACAGCACTTAAGATCAGGAGCACGTATTCTGTTACCCTTCTAACCAAAAACAAAATCAAAGAAAGCAACAGTTATCTTGCTCAGGGCGGAATAGCAGTAAAGGGAGATCGGGATGTGCACTACAACGACACCCTGGAAGCAGGTTGTTATAAAAACAATCTGGATGCATTAAAAATCATGACGGAAGAAACCCGTGAGGTATTGGATTCGCTATTATCGGAAGGGGTTGACTTTGACCGTACCCCCGGTGGAGAATTCCATTTGACGCGTGAAGGCGGACATACCCAAAAAAGTATTGTGCATGTAAAAGACGAAACCGGAAAATCTATGATCGATGCTTTATATGACAGCACAAAGCGAAAAAATAACATCCGGTTTCAAGAGCATTGTTTTGCATATCAACTGATAGAAAGTGAAGGACGAATTACCGGAGTTGAGGCATATGATAAGCATGGACACAGGAAGATTTATACTGCCAACGCTGTCATAATTGCTACAGGAGGATTAGGCAAGATATACAAAACCACCACCAACTCTCCGATAGCTTCCGGAGATGGTTTGGTGATGGCACAGGAAAAAGGATGTAAAGTATCAGACATGGAGTTTGTCCAGTTTCATCCGACGGCACTCTTCGAAAATAAAAGTGGTCAAATGCTGCTGATATCAGAAGCGGTAAGAGGAGAAGGAGGTATTTTAAGAAATATAAAGGGAGAAAGGTTTATGCATCAGTATCATCCCATGAAAGACCTTGCCCCGCGGGATGTTGTAGCAAGAGCCATTTTAAAAGAAATGAAAAAATATGAATCAGCCTTTGTATACCTGGATGTTACGCATAAAGATCCTGTTTTCATCAAAAACAGATTTCCGATGATTTATGAAAAATGCAGAAACAAAGGGATACTGATTACTGAGAATTGGATACCCGTTTCTCCTGTTGCTCATTATGCTATTGGTGGTATCAAAACAGATTATTATGGCAGAACCGGAAAAGCAGGACTTTATGCCTGTGGCGAATGTGCCTCTACAGGGGTGCATGGCGCCAACAGACTGGCAA
>CAYMLS010000475.1:0-3368 GCA_964390665.1 uncultured Bacteroidales bacterium
GTGCAGGAAATTATGCTTTTGATTCTCAGGTTACTCTTCAGGCAAACCCATCCGTTGGATATCATTTCTTGTATTGGACGGAGGATGGGCAAGTGGTATCAGAGACAGCGGAGTATACTTTTACGGCAACCCAAGACAGGTCACTGGTTGCTCATTTTGCCATCAATACTTACACCATCACCGCCCAACCCAACAATGAAGCCTTTGGTTCAGTGACCGGAGCAGGCGACTACGAGCACTTTGAAGAAGTGACCCTCACTGCTATTCCATCCACAGGATACCTTTTTGTGAACTGGACAGAAGATAATGAAGAGGTATCCACCGATGCCAACTTTGTATTTGTAGCAGAGGTAGCGCGTATTCTTCTGGCAAATTTCACCCATGAAACCACTATTTCCCAGTTTGAAGCCGGTAATATCAAGATATTCCCTAATCCGTTTAACCAAAGTATCACCATTCAAAATGCGAAGAAGGTGCAACGGGTGATCCTCTCTGACCTGCTTGGTCAGGTTATGATTTCACAAAAACTCATTGATAAGGAAACGGTTACCCTTTTTACGGCAGACCTTCCCCAAGGCATTTATCTGATAAAACTCATTGGTATAGATGGAAAAACAGATGTCAGAAAGTTGATAAAAAGGTAAGGGCAGGTATGTTAAGTTGAAATTTCAAAAGGCATACCCTTTAAGGTTGAGGTATGTAATTATTTGTCAGTTTAACCTTTAAGAGATGAATATATCATGTGTAAATAATATAAAAAGGATGAGAATGGTTTTTTATCATACCTGCATAAAGGAAATTTCAAATTGATTTAATAATTATATTTTTTCACTAAACTTACTATATTATGAAATTACCAACGCAACAACCGCAACATAATTCTCACCAGCAACAAGTTGGTCATGTTGCCAATCATCAGGTGAATGTACAAATGGGTTCTCCGGTTCAATCACAAGAGCAGATGATTTGGACAGGATATCCTTCCATGGCTTGTGTAGTACCACCCTTGTTTAAACATTTGGTTTTTATCATCCTGTCTATCATTGTTTATTTGAGAATTAGTAGCTTTCAGGGTAGTACACATACATTTGAATCAGATTCTGTATTTATGATTTTAGGTTATATCCTGCTTATTTTTCTGATTTATCAGGTTTATTCAATTGTTAGGGTATTTTTGAGACAATTTAATACCAGGTATACCTTTACAACGCAAAGAATAATCATGCAAACCGGTATTTTGAACATAGAAACTTTTCAAATGGAGTTATTCAGACTAAAAGATTTCACGTTTCATAAATCATTATGGGCAAGAATGATGGGTTATTCCAATGTTTTGTTTATATCAACCGATCGTATAAAACCTAACATGTATATATGGGGGTTAATCTATGGTGATCAGATTATTAATTCGGTTAGATCATATGCTCAGGTGGCAAGATCAGAGGCGGGTCAGGTAAATATCCATGAATAGACTTGAATGTGATATATTGTATGTATGAATGTGTGATTAAAAATATTTTCTTTTATTGTTTGGTGTGAATTTACAAATTCCCTTGATAATGTTTAGAGAATCGATGATTGTTTACCCTTGGTGCGATTGGTATTATTATAAAGCAAACTGAAATAATTGCTTTACACTTACAATATTTTCCAACAGGAAAAATTTTCCGGTTACGAGGTATAAAATGGCATACGACAGAAGAAGGATTAATATCATACTTAACAGTACGATTAAAAATTTTCTTTTGCTTTTGTTTGGTAGTATCTTTTTACCAACGTTTTTTTGTGCTGAATTAATTTTACCTGGCTCTTTTTCTGATATCTTTTCAGTGTTTGAATTCACTTTGATTTCCCGGGTACTAAAATCAGATACCTGTGACCTCTCAAAATCCATGTGTTCATATAATACAACGGTGATATTATCTGAAGACCCTTCTTCATAAGCCTTCCCAATGAGTTCTTTTGCGGCATTCTCAAGATGGGGGTTTCTTTGAATAATTTTTGCCATCCAGGTAGAATCATTTGCATTTTTCTCATAAATCAGTCCATCAGAACATATAAGAAACCCTTCATCCCACTTAATTTTTTCATAATGTTTATCAATAGGAAATATGTCTGCCTTATCGTTATCTCCGCTAAGAGAACGAGTAATAATATTACTTCTCGCCATTACATATGCCGGAATATTTTCTCCATGTTCTCTTCTGTATTCCTCAATAAAAGAATGGTCAACGGTGATTTGAGTGAGGATGGATCCATTGAAATGATAAACCCTGCTATCGCCAATATTTCCCCAAACATACACGTCTTTAAAAAGCAGGACACAACTTAATGTGGTACCCATACCTGTTAAATCAGGGTTTTCCCGGGTTTTTCCTGCAATTTTTTCCTGGCAAAGCGAAAATATGTTTTTCAAAACACCTTTTAATTCCTTTGGGTCGGATTGTTCTTTTGCCGCCTTGCTGATCTCATCCTTGCATGTTTCTATAACCAATTGACTGGCTTCTGCACCACCTTTGTGTCCTCCCATCCCATCTGCTACAGCAATAAAGGTAAAATCTCCTTTTTTAAAAACAGTGCATGCATCCTGGTTGTATTCTCTTCTGCCTCTGTAGGAGAGTGCATAGGTTTTAGGTTTACTCATAGTTTTATTAATAAAGATTAAAAGAGGCAGACCACCTCGTTAAGAAAGGTGGTCTGCTGGTAAAATATTGCTTTAGACTTTATATTTAAACTCAATAAAACCAGTTTTTATAACAGATCCGGGTTTTATTTCTACTACTTCATTTACAGGCACATCTTCACCGTCGACCTGCGCTGGATTTACCTTGCTGAGGTTTTTCATGTATAATTTCCCTCCTCTGTGAACCAATTCTGCCTGCATTCTGCTTAAAGTATTTGATTCGTCTTTCAACCGAATGTGTGCATATTGTCTTTCGGGTGACACTAAACTTTGCCAGCCTTCATGATCTCTGCCAATGGTTGCCACATTACCATCAGAAGTTGGATAACCAGCCATCTTAAAAGATTTTCCTTTATCCAATCCGTTGATGATTTCTAATTCCCCTGGAATGAACTTAACAGTAGCGGGAGCGTTTTGCTGCAATTTTACGGTACTGTAATTTTGATCGGTATTGATCCGTATGGTTTTGCCTGACATTTGCCCTTCATCCGGGCGGGTTGGGGGAGGACCAACAATGGGTTCTCCGGTTACAGGAACCTGCGGTTTGTTTTGTTTTGAGCGCTTCATACTCAAAATAACAATAAGGATTATGATAAGTAAAACCAATATACCAGCACCAACAAACCATATAGTCATATCTTTTTTGAAATTGGCAACAATGACAGCATTGGATTCGGGCATCTGG
>CAYMLS010000476.1:0-3365 GCA_964390665.1 uncultured Bacteroidales bacterium
TTTAGGAAAACAATATCTTAGCGAAAAATTCCAAACGAAATTGAAACTTACACTTCAACTGGTTAACCCTTACTTACCTGAAATTTATCATTCACTAAAAGAAAACAAGATGGAAAAGAATTATGACCGGCGTACTTTTCTCAAAACGGGAAGTATTGCCGTAGCAGGAGCCATGGTAATGCCCGCCTTGCTGAAAGGATGTGGAAATATTGCCAGGGGTACATCTCCTTTAAGCTACCAGATCAACGATTATCTCAATCATTTTGGTGTAACCAAAAGAATGATCATGGAGGTGATCGGTGAGGGTTTATCCAGAGGTGGTGATTATTGCGATCTGTATTTTCAGCATCATAACCGCAATTCGGTATCGCTGGAAGATCATACGGTGAACCGTGCTTATTCCAACGTTAGTTTTGGCGTGGGTATAAGGGTTTTGAATGGTGAGCAGACAGGTTACTCTTTTACGGAAGAAATCACACTGGATTCAATGAAATCGGCGGCCAGAACCGCAGCCAACATTGCCAACGCCAACCCGAAAGTAAAAGTGATGCCCCTGGCTGAAAAGCAACTGCCTTCCTACTACAAGATCAGCAGGGCATGGGAAGAGTTGAGTATTACGGATAAAATTCCGTTTTTACAACAAATCAATGAAAAAACGTATGCCCTCGATTCGCGCATCATCAAAACCAATGTTTCTTTTAGCGACGAAACCTCCTTTGTTTTATTTGCTAATTCAGAAGGACTGATCGCCTGCGATTATCAGCCCATGAGTCAGCTTAGTGCCTATTGTGTTGCAGAAGAAAACAACCGGAAGGAGGAAAACGGGCACAGCATATCATCAAGAAGGGGGTTTGATTTTTTCACCCCGGCTGTGCTTGATGACATTGCCACCAGGGCTGTAAACAGTACAACATTGTTATTCCAGTCTGTAGTACCCAAAGCAGGGGAGATGCCTGTTGTACTGGGTGCGGGCAATAGTGGCATTTTGTTGCATGAGGCCATCGGACATGGCATGGAAGCTGATTTTAACCGGCGCGAAGAGTCCATCTTCAGTGACAAGATCGGGAAAAAAGTGGCAGAACCTTTTATCAATATTGTTGACGATGGCACCATTGCCAATCATAGAGGTAGCATCAATATGGATGATGAAGGAAACGACTCGCAAAAAACATTTATGGTGGAAAATGGTATTCTTACTTCGTACCTGCATGACAGGATCAGTGCTCGTCATTATGGTGTGAAACCCACGGGTAACGGCAGAAGGGAATCTTTCCGCCACCATCCTTTGCCCAGAATGCGAAATACATACATGCTCAATGGTCCGCACAAACGCGAGGAGATCATCCAATCCGTTCAACACGGAATTTTTGCTGAATCGTTTACCAACGGACAGGTGAAGATTGGTCCCGGCGATTTTACTTTTTACGTGAAGCAGGGATACCTGATTGAAAATGGAAAAATAACACAACCCATCAAAGATGTGAATATCATTGGAAACGGACCCAGGGTTTTGGCCGATATCACCATGGTGGCCGACGACATGGAACTCTCCAACAACGGATGGATGTGCGGTAAAGGTGGGCAGGGCGTACCTGCTTCTTTGGGACAACCTACCGTGAAGGTTGCTAAATTAACTGTAGGCGGTATGAATGCCTGATTTGTCATTTTTTAAAAAGTATCTTATTATGAACAATATACAACGCAAAGAACTGGCACAGTGGGCAGGAGATCATGCCCGCAGCAAAGGTGCCTCAGATGTTGCCGTTTCTATCTCACGTTCCCGCTCGGTGCAGGTAGAGGTTAGAGAACAGCGAATCGAAAACATCAAGGAATCAACGGAAAACAGTCTTTACTTACAAATTTACCGTGACCACAAATATTCATCGCACACAACAAATAACCTGAATAAAGAGCAACTGAAAAGGTTTATTGCCGAAGCTGTAACGGCTACCCAGTACCTGGGCGAAGACAAGGACAGAACATTGCCCGATCCGGCACTCTACCCTGATGGTAAGCCTTTGGATCTGAAAACCGTTGACCCGCAGCATGAAAAGGTAACCCCCGAATTCAGGGTGGAATCCGCCATGAAAGCAGAACAACTTCTAAGACAGGGAAATGCAGATGTTCTTTCAGCATCTGCCGGGTTCAGAGACAATGCCTACGAAAGTGTAAAATTCCATTCCAATGGGTTTTTGGGAGAATCTTCAGGTACCTTTTTCAGCAAAAGTGGTTCGGTAAGTATTATGGATAAAGGTTCAAGACCATCGGGTTCTTTTTATGCCGGGAGCCGTTTTCTGAATCAACTTCCCACCGAAAAAAGTATTTCTGAAAAAGCGCTCAACGATGCACTGAGCCAATTGGGGCAAGGGAAAATAGCATCGGGTAAGTACACCATGATCATAGATAACCGTATTGCCGGTAATCTTTTGTGGAGACTCTTTCAACCCATGACAGCACGTGCCCTGCAGCAAAAAAGTTCGTTTCTCGAGGGAATGCTTGGAAAAACGATCGGGTCAAAATATCTCTCCATAATCGATGATCCGCTTATTCCGGGAGGTATGGCATCACGCTATTTCGATAATGAAGGGATTGCTTCCCAAAAACGCATCATGATCGATAAGGGTGTATTGTCTGATTGGTATATCGATACCTATTACGGAAAGAAACTGGGAATGAAACCCAATGGTGGATCAACCTCGAATATTTTGATGGAATACGGCAAAAGAACCCAAAAGGAGATCTTGGGGGATACACAAAAAGGTATACTGGTAACTTCCTTTAATGGCGGCAATGCCAACAGCACAACCGGCGATTTTTCCTTTGGGATTTCGGGGCAGTTGATCGGGAATGGAAAGATCGTAAGGGCAGTGAACGAAATGAATATTTCCGGGAATTTTGGAAAACTATTTCATCAGTTAACCGAAACCGGAAATGACCCTTATCCCTACTCTTCGATGAAAAGTCCTACCATGGCATTCAGCGATGTGGATTTCAGCGGACTGTGATCTTTGAAAATTTTACAGCGGACATCAAATTGTCCGCTGTTTTTTTTGGGTGCATATAATTTTGCCTACCCTTAAAGGGGTTTTTCACAGGTTGATTGGGTATTAAATTTTATCTTTGAAATGTTTTTGTAATCAACAGAGAAAAACATTCTTTCTTTTAATCCCCAATGCCCATGATCAAAAAATCCAGCAAAGTTGCTTTCATGCCATACAAAACCTTTTTTTTCCGGGGTATTTTAATGGTCTGTCTTTGGTATTTCAGTTTATTGCTGCCGGAGGTAAAGGCACAGGAAGGTGAAGTAACGGATACGATCCCCTCTGCGCAAATCCAAAATATTTCCCTGAGTACACCTTACCATA
>CAYMLS010000477.1:0-3365 GCA_964390665.1 uncultured Bacteroidales bacterium
AACGTTTTCGGGAAGTGGAAACACTACCCGAAAGAGAAAAATCGGTACTAATGGAAATTATTGGTGCCTATATCAGGGACTTTAAAACTAAGCAGGCGTATGTGGTGTGATAAGGAAAACTGCTTAAATTCTTAGTACTTCCTTTAATTACAAACTCTCTGACTTATCCTGGAAATTTATCTTGCATGTATTCGTCTGTAGTTAATCAGATAAAAAATAGGAGTAAATAAAGCATTAAAAAACACAAGAACAATCAATGACCCTGTTTTTTTTAATCGAATGGCATTTCTCATGCAATACACCCAGAAAACGATGGTTGCAATTGCCAATGGATAATAAATATATAACACAAGAGAACCCCTAAAGAATACATCCATGATATTTGCATATTTTTCAGGGTTCAGAAAAAAAAGAAAAAATGGGATTACGAGATACAATATTGTTAACAAGTTTACTCCAAACAGCAGGTTCCAAAAATTTTTCATATTCATAAAGTTTATTGTTTAGTTTATCGTTGTTCTTGGTTTTCATCATCTTGGTTCTCAGTGTCTCTTCTTTCTTCTCGTGTTTCTTCTCTTTCCTGAGTTGGCACATATCGGCCTTCTGCTCCGACAGAGACTTCAATCCCTAATAATAGGAGATTGATTTTTATCCCCCCTACTTCCAAATTTATCACTTCTTCTGTCTCTTGGCCTTCTTCTGTCTTGGTCGTAATTTCTTTTACTAATAATCTTTGAACTTCTGAAATAGCTTCCGAAAAAGCAGGATGTTCCGTAACGCCATATTCTTCTACCATTCTTCCACTCACGACGAAAGCACTTCCGCTAACATCGTAATTTTTATTTTTTGTTTCACCCTTGGTATCAACACTCCAACCTGTTTCAGGATTATGCTGAAGGTAAAACCTTCGACTTCCTTCTACTACTCCAACCTGCAGTTTGAACCCAAGAGGTATCCCTGCAACGGTCACAGAACCACCTATTTGAGGTCCAAAAGAGCCTTTTACATCAATATAGAATTGTGTATTAGGCACCCCGGGGCCAAGCCCCATAAAGTCTATGAACTGTATTGGATTATTTGCGGCGTATGCAAATGGTGATTGGAAAGAGTATTTTTCTGCCAGCGGGTCAATCGAATGAAAACGTGCAATCTGCGCATCATAAAACCGTGCTCCGTAATCATACCAGTTTACGCCAAAAAAATCGTGTTTCTCACCAGCCTTACCTGCTCCAAAACAGGTTATTCAAAGAACGTATAACGCCCAAAAATACAGATTTTTTTCTTTTAATTAAATACTTTTGAGTGATTGACATGTACTTGATAAACAGGAAATTTTGTAACTTTGAAATAGTTTTCTGTTTAATACAAAATTTTGTTCAAAATCTAAATTTCATGAACTTGCAATATATATCAGACAATAAGGGAAAAACTACAGGTGTTTTTATTCCTATTAAAGATTGGGAAGAACTGAAGAAAGAAATAAAAGGACTTAGTGAAAAGGAAAAGCAGTTGTTTGAGATACCGGAAGAACATAAGAATATTGTCAGAGAGCGTATTAAAGCAAGTGATGCTGACCCTTCAAGGTTATTGGACTGGGATAAAGCAAAACACCAGTTAAAATTTAAACATGCCTAAGCGGTTTTATATTGACATTGAACCTGAAGCTCTGGAAGATATTCAGAAAGCAATTGATTATTACGATAGTAAAAGGATTGGCTTAGGCGAAGAGTTCTATAATGCCTTTGATGAATATATTGAATTTCTAAGGAAAAACCACTACGCTTTTGCCATAAAATATGACGAGATTCGTTGTCTGCCTCTTAAAAAGTACCCTTACACTATTCATTACAAGGTTTTAAGCTCTCAAAAAACAGTAAGTATAAAAGCGGTATTTTGCGACTTTGAAGACCCTGAAAAATGGGAAGGAAGGATTGGGTAGACAATTTCCCTAAAGGTATCGATCAAAAGCAAGTTGCCAAAAACATTCTTTCAATGCCATTGATACCTACATCCAGAATTTTAAAACCAGGCAGGCGTTTGTGAGGTGATTGGGGAATTGTGAAATTATCTTGCTTAGAGAAGGTCATCACAAACTATTAATTAGCATTTCTTTTTAACTTTTCTTTGTTTATTAGTTTTGCATAACTTTCAATTATTTTTCTTGCCAATAACGCTCCCGTCAATAATCCAAAGCTATACCAGAAATAAAAATCAATTGCCATTTTTATGAGTTCGTTGTCAATGTGTTCTCTGACAAATACGACAAGTATGGTAGCAATTACAAAAACTAATGATATTAAATGATAAGAATACTTCAACAATACTTTAATCATGTTTGCTGTTTTTTTTATTGAAAAAGATAATAATTTCGATTATCACCATGCCTACTAAGCCTAAAGCAAGTGAAGAATAAGAAGTTACATCCCATATATAACTATTTAACTCTTCAAGAAAGAACCATCTGAATAATAAAGAAGCCAATAAGATTCCTCGAAAAATATTTAAAGAAACGATTGTTTTATTCATGTATTTACACTCTGAACATTTACTATACTTGATTAAGGCAAATAAGTTCTTGGATGAACATACAATTTATCTACAGGTTGTATGGGTGCTGATGGTCTTGTTATTTGCATCCCATTTGGCATTTCTGCCGTTTTCGTTGGAGATAAATAGGTCTTATTAGCCGCGTCGCTGTTTTGCTGTGGTATATTCGGCACAGGGAAGTTATTATACAATTCATAAGCTCCATAAGAACCAAAAAGAATTGACCAAAAAATTCCTTTTGGGGGTCGCCTTGGAAAGTTATTTTCATCCTGTGAACCTTGAATTTGATAATCAAATGGGAATTGCCCACTTTTTGGGTGAATAACAGTTATGTGGGTTCCATCTTTATTCAAATGATCCCATAGGTATAAAAATCCCCCGGTGGCCATTAAACCTAAACCTATTACACTTGAAACACCTTCGGGGGTAAATGTGAGAACTAAACCTGCTGCAATTAATTGTTCCTGTGTGTTTTGTGGCAGTTCTTCAAAGGAAACTTCACCAACTTGATTTCCATTCTGCTCCCATTGCTGAATTAATTCCTGTATTCTGGAAGCTATGGCATCTTGTTCCGCCTGCCTTGCAGCTTCCTGTGCTTCTTGCTCTTCCTGTCTTTTCTTTTCTTCCTCATCTGGATCTTCTGCACTCATCCCCATATAATCAATAAACCTAATAGGATTATTGGCAGCATAAACGTAGGGCGATTGAAATCCAAATTTTTCCGCCAGCAGATCAACAGAATGAAATCGTGCAATCTGCGCATCATAAAACCGTGCTCCGTAGTCATACCAATTTACGCCAAAAAAATCGTGTTTCTC
>CAYMLS010000478.1:0-3337 GCA_964390665.1 uncultured Bacteroidales bacterium
CGAAATAAAACTCCCTGGATCATAGGCCCCGCTGAAACAGAATTGTATAAAAATCATTACTTTTATACAATTCTTAGCGGTCAGGAGCACGATTTTACGCAACATGTTGAACGTCTTGACTGTTTTGCCAATAATACATTCTGGTTAAAAGCCGCCGAATTATTACCATCTCAATGGCAGTACAATGAATTGGCGGATATACAAAGTCATATTACATCAATAGTTCACCAAAGGTCTTTTTTTGCAGAGCAACTTACTAAAGTATTAGCAAAATGAAAACATTTCAATATCAGATCATCAAGTATGTGCATGATCATTTTACCGGCGAGTTTCTGAATGTTGGTATCGTAATGTATTCTCCTGAAAATAGGTTTCTGAGATGCAGGGTTACACGCAAATACCAGCGTATCACCAATCTTTTTCCCGGGGTTAATGGCCGTTGGATTGTAAGGATTTTACGAAACATTGAAAGCGAAGTGAACAGAACTTCCGGAACCCTGCATGAAATCTTCCAGCCATCAGAACATCTTGAAATGGTAACAGGAAAAATTTTCCCGAACGACAATAGCGCAATTCAGCTTACAGATGTTAAAACAGGATTGGATGTCGACCTCGATGCAGCATTGGATGACCTGTTTGCAGACCTGGTGGAGAAGTACAACCAAGAACCTTCTCCTGAAGGAACACTGAGCGATGATGATGTTTGGAAACTAAAATACAAGGAGTATTTTGACAGGTACAAGATTTCCGGGAAACTTACCACCCACAAAGTATCTACCCAAAACGACAGTTTTGAATTTGATAAAGCCTGGAAGAATAAAATCTGGCATTGTTATGAACCGGTTTCATTCATGTTGAAAAACAAAGAATCCATAAAAGATAAGGTGTATAAGTGGGCTGGACGCCTTCAGGGAATAAACCAATCCAACGAAAAAATTCATATTACCCTGCTCACATCCGTTAATCCCAAATACCCGATGAATGAGTTTATCAACAGTTATTTAAGAATAAATAGCGATAGGCTCAATGTGGAGATTGTTTCTGAAAATGAAGCAGAGTCCGTTGTAAAACAACTCAATCAACTTATGGTGGAACACGATCAGCAGAACTAATAATCTCCAATTTAAGGATGGTATCAGTGTGGAAGTTAGCAGGGAAGCTGGTGGGTAAGTTAGTGGGTTAGTTAAGACATTTTTCTTTAACAGGGCAATACAGGAATTGATTGCCAGAGAATAGCACAAAAACTTCATCGATCATGCAGTATCTTGGCAATACAGAAATTCTCAAACACCACAAAACCGCCTTTATAAGTTCGCAAAAGTGCCCGGCCAGTGCCATATTAAAAAGTTACGACTGGGCAAAGCAACAGCGAAAAGAAGGCAACTGCATTGTGTGCAGCAATCACTCTACAATAGAAAAAGATGTTTTTGAAATCCTGTTGCGCGGCAAACAGCCCCTTATCCTTGTTTTACCCCGAAGTATGAAATCACGTTGGGAACCAGATATTGAAACAGCCTTGTCAGAGAACCGATTGCTAATTATTAGCCCTTTTCCTGATGGCGAAGCAATGCGTATAACCCGCGAAACTGCCGCACAAAAAAATAAAACCATCATCCAACTAAGTGACCATATTGTGGTGGGATATAAAACACCCGGTGGGCAGCTGGATGGATTGCTTGAAAACGCAGAATTCACAAATCTCTGATCAGCATTCCTGGATACATAAGTCCACTCCGAAGACTCGTTTTCGGAGAAATTCGTGCAATTACAATGTTTTTATTTATCTGAATATCAGGCATTATAATTAGTGTCCATTCGTGTAATTTGTGGACAATATACTTTTTAGAGTGGATTCATACATGAAAAATGCACAGAATGTAAAAATAATTGATTCAATAGCAGAAGTTAACTGATAGGATTGTGCTTCCTTTAGAAAATCAGTTCTTTTTTCCTGATCATTTGGCTTTTGTGCATCAAAATCTATGTCAAAAAAAAACAACCACCTTCGAGAAATATCGTAAGTGGTTGTTTATGAGGTGGGCCCACCTGGGCTCGAACCAGGGACCAACTGATTATGAGTCAGCTACTCTAACCAACTGAGCTATGGGCCCTTCAAAAACCTGTGCAAAACACGGCGTTTTTGGGTTTGCAAAGATAATCAATAATTACGTTCATCAAAAAAAAAATTGATTTTCTAATGATTTTCATTTTTCCCAAAAACATCTGGATCGAATTTTACATTGTCCGGGGCAATGAACAATATTTCACCTTTAACAGACCTCAATGAATCTGGCAACTTATTTTCCATCAGGTTTTACCTGAATGACAAAACAATACCTGGTCGGGTTACTCCATGAAAAAGTAAGGTGTTTGGTATGGAATCAGACCATGCCGGAATACAAACAGTCTCTTTGGAAAAATGAATTAACTGTTTTGAAGACAAACCAAACGTAGAAGTTAACAATTTTCATACTCCCGGCAATTTTTTATATCCCTTTCAGCTTTCTGAGTTCGTTGAAATGCTCTATAGATTGCTTTTCGAATCTCTCCCGGGAGGATTTGCGGTATTGATCAAACTCAGATTTGAGTTCGATCAGCTCTTTTGATTTTGAAGAGGTTATACCATGTGCTCTTTTGAAAAGTACAAAAAGAACACCCGCCAAAATCAGCAATCCAATAATGATGGACCATAGCAACAGATTATAAAAGATCTTGTTTACAGGCATTCCGAAAAGGAAAAGACTATCACGGTTTTTGATAGCCTCATCACGTTCGGCATAGGTTCTTTGGAGAGCGCTTTGCAGCGAGTCAACCCTGTTACGGGTTTGCGCAAGTTCATTTTCCAGTTGATCAATCTCGTTAAAAGCAGCATTGAGCGAATCAAGGGAGTTTCTTCTGATCTTCTGAAACATATCTTCGCGAATGGCTCTGAAGTTGTTATAAATATTGGTTCCCTGATCCAGATAGTCATATTGTTCTTTCAGTGTTCCATTGTCGAGTACTTCGGGGCTGGTTTGTGCAGAGGTTTCAGTACCCAGAAACATAAAAGCGAATACCCAAAAGCCCATAAGGCTCACAACACCATTTTTTATCATATTCATAGTATAATCTTGATTAAATACATTTTAAACGAAAAGTACCGGGATTATTGTTTGAAAACTTTTTGAAAGTTAATAATTTTCGGGCAATCTATCATGCTTTTTTCGACAAAAAAGGGAGATTTTAATTTATTAACGATGATTTTTAAGATTCATCAATCACCGACAAGCTTTTGTGTTTTATATAGTGTCAGCAAGAAAACCCTTATTTTTTATGTCTTTGATAAGAAATCGTCAAA
>CAYMLS010000479.1:0-3328 GCA_964390665.1 uncultured Bacteroidales bacterium
ATCCTTTTCAATGTTATTGATACCTACATCCGGAATTTTAAAACTAAGCAGGCGTTTGTGAGGTGATTAAAATCACAATTTTACACCATTGACGGGCTTATCAGGTCAGTGAAGTTGAGGAATAATGCGGCGTTGTGATAAAAAAATACCCAATTTAGGTTAAAGCCAGCGAATACAATTGATTGCTGGCTTTATCATTATTAATATTCAATATTACTTCTCGGATAGCAGTAATTTTTTTAGTTGGAAAATTCACTTAATTTAAACACATTGCTTTTTCAATGCTTTTCTAAAATAGAATGGGCTATAAAATCCGATAAGAAAGAATAAAAGCAAAAATCTGCCAATGTCTTTGTCTTGTTTTCCCCAAAGCACAAGGCAATATACCCATAAAATAAAAACAGGTATTGACATAAGTGTTCTAATCATTATTGCCGTTTCGTTAAAAAAGACGATATCAAGCAAAAGACCCAACCGAAGTAATGCAGCCAATATAATCATAGCAAACAATGCAAGCATTAAGATATTTACATAATAACAAATTAAAAGGAATGGTTTTTTCATTTTTAATTATTTTTCAATATTGGTTTTTTACTTCTCTTGGCAAAGGTTGGTTACTTTGTTGAGTAGGCTGATCGGTTGAATTACTTTTAGTTGTAGTTGTGTAACTAACGTTTATTCCTGCTTCAACCCCCACCATTACAGCATTTACTTCAACTCTACTATTCATGTCTGTATTAATAGTAGTTGTACCGTCACTGTTTTCTTCAACTGTAACAGGGCCGATTCCACCACTTTCTTTTTTTGAATACAAAACTTCTTTACTGGTTGAACCCCCCATCTCTGGAATTTAAATCCCTAACAGTTGATCTTTCCACACTTTCTGATCCATGAAATGGACCTAAAAATCCAGAAATTCCTTCATCAACAGACGTCATTGTATGTGATATACCTGCATAAAACTCTCCTGATTGTGTATCGATCTCTAAGTAAGTATCTAAAGAAATAGAATTTGTTCCTTTAAATGAAACACTTCCCCCTGCACCAAATGCATCAAGTATTTTACCTTGAACTCCTAATTTTCCGGAAGTAAGGGTAAATTCCCCACCAACTCTTAATGTACCATTACCTTCAGAAATATTTGAGATTGATTTTGAAACATTTGTTAAGGCTAATGCAAATCTTGCTGCACTTTCAGGACTGGGAAGAGGCCATCTTCCATCCGGATCAATAAATCGGATGGGATTATTAAATGCATATACGTAAGGACTCCATCTTCTTCCTTGTTCCGCCAACGGGTCCACACTATGCCACCTTGCAATCTGCGCATCATAAAATCTCGCCCCGTAATCATACCAGTTGAGGATAAATTAAAATTCTATGGATTTACATATTCATAAACAGATAGGAAGAGCTTTTTCTCTTCAAGAGAAATATCAAAGAATGCAAGATACTGCTCACTACAATCAATGTTTCTACCCAAAGCACCTCCGAAAAAACGACCTGCTTCAAAATCTATTGGCACCTCATACTTAATATCGTTACAAAGATAAAAGGGTTTGTCCTCAATCTTAATTAGACTACCTCGTATTGAAGTTTTCCATTTTCTGTATTCTGAGTGATTTAGAAAGCTTAAGGTATCATATGAAAAATTGAGTTGGTAATCAATATGTAATCTTCTTTGAAAGATTTTTGTTTTTTCATCAACAACATATTCTGATGGTCTGGTTTTTTCATCAATGATAAAATCATTCCTTCCGTCAGAAAATAGTACTAATTTATGTCCACGATCTGAATACAAATAATTTTTGTTTTGATGACTATCTGGTAGGAAAAAACTATCAACATACTCTAGGTCTGTATTCAACATAATAACTTTATTTCGATGAGTTATTACAAATAATAAACTGTTGAAGTAAGCGATTTCCTGCAAGTAATACTCAAACCTTTCATCTTCCAATGCGTAACTTGAAGTCATACAACCACTTTTTAAACAAATTTTTTTGATGTTTCCATGGACAGGATCACTTAAGTAGGCAAAATTACCAACTATCTTAATTGCTTCAATTGAAACCGCTTCAGGAGAATATATTAAACCTGGATAATCAGGATCTTCACTGCTTAAATCAAAAACCATCACTCGCCGGGCTTTCATTGCTTTAAATGTTGAATCGTATATTTTGTGGTTTTGAAAAAAAACTGATAATGGAATTTCCTCATATTTTATTAAAGGATTTTTATAGTTTACAGTATCAAAATCTTTTCCCACATTATGTACTATTTTTATTTCAGAACCGCTATCTGTGGATCTCTGATTATCGCAACCATTAATTAATAATACAACAATAGAAAAAGCAATAAATAATCTCACATTCAATAAAGTAAAGTATCCCCTTAAATCTATTAGAATTACATCTAAGGTTGCTAAAACGTTCTTTTTCATATTATATGTTTTATCTATAAGATCGCAAATTCTACTCATCTTCATCTTCCACCCCAAAAGCTCTTATTCTGTCATATGTATCCCAATATGAACCGATGTATCCAAAATCGCCAGGTGCTAAACGTCCCTGTTGAGCTCCTGTAAACTTAATTTGCGGTATTTCCGATTTATATCTACTTTTTTCTGGAGCTTTTGCGGTTACTACAACTTCTTCTAAATCTTTATTATAAAGCCTGTTTTCCTCATCCCACTCCCAAGCCCAAACACCTCTTAACCAAAAAGCATTTAGTAAATTATCAGCAGATAAGTCATAATAATCTTCTGTGGCACCTTTAGATGATCGTGCATGTATGAACCAAAACCCAATAAGTTTACCACCAACAATATTTAAATTTGAAACCATCCCGATATGATCATAGATGCCATCTGTTCCTTGCCTTTTTGATCTAGTCGATTTAAAAGTAACCAAATCACCAGGCAACATGCTTTCTCTTCTAATTGGCCTTGACATATTTACTAGTCTTGGTACACCTCCAGTCCATTGCCCAATGCCTGGAATACTCAAATAGTTTTCTTTTCCTGCAGCAATCAAACCAGCACCGACTAAAGCAGAGCAGTCCATTGTGGAATAAGGTGTCTTTTTACTTTCATGATTTCTCAAGACTTGCAACGCAGTATGTCTTTCCTCTTCTGTTAACCCCAAAGCATCAACAAATCTCATTGGGTTATTTAAGCCATATCGGTATGGAGTAATATGATAATACAATTCCGCCAACGGGTCCACACTATGCCATCGTGCAATCTGCGCATCATAAAACCGTGCTCCGTAGTCATACTTTATATAATTGCTTTTATCTGGTTTATAGTGTGTTACGTTGCCAATTG
>CAYMLS010000480.1:0-3324 GCA_964390665.1 uncultured Bacteroidales bacterium
GTGAACATTTTTCTATCGCTATTTGCCCCCGCTGGGGGCATTCGTAGGGCAATCGCCCATCGTCCGACGACTGTCAGCTCGTCGGAGGAATAGGAAAAGGTTGAGGTTGAGGATGAGGTTGAGAAGCGGTAAACCCTTTGGTTGGGATTGTTGGATTGTTTGCCCGTCGTCCGACGACTTCCAGCTCGTAGGACGAATAGAAAAGATTGAGAATGAGGATGAGATTGAGGTTGAGGATGAGGGTTGAGAAGCGGTAAACCCTTTGAGTGATTGAAAACCCCCGAAGTGGTTGGGATTGCTGGATGGTTGGATTGTTGGATTGTTTGATTGCATAAAATCTGATTACTCCAAGGGAATTGCAAATTCCGCTTAGCCCGGGTTGAGGTTGAGATTAAGACCAGGGTAACAAGGAACAAAGAACAAGGAATAAGGAATAAGGAACACCGAACATTTACCCTGTGGAATCACGAAGTGAATATTCCAACAGGGAAGAACATTTACCCTGTGGAATTACGAAGTAAATATTCCATCAGGGCAAACAAAGAACAACAAACAAACAACAAAGAACAAAGAACAAATGAACTTCCAACACTCCATAACCCCCGCTCTCTCTTCGACCTTAAGCTGCAGGAGATCTGGCGATACCACGACCTGCATACAGCAAGCAATCAAAGCATCATCAACGGCAAAGGCTATGGGTTGCAGGATGCACTGCCTTCAGTTCAGATCGTAAAAAAGATAACCGATACGCTGGTGGAGAGACTAATTGCGTAATAACGCGCAAGGCACAAAGAACACCCATGCTTAACGGAGAAATAATCATATACCACGCTTCAGATCATGAACTACAACTGGAGGTAAGAATTGAAGATAATTCTGTTTGGCTTACTCAAGTGCAGATGGCAGAGCTTTTCGATGCTACAAAACAAAACATTAGCCTCCACATTAATAATGTTTTTAAGGAGAAGGAACTGGATTCGACTGCAACTGTCAAGGAATACTTGACAGTTCAGGTAGAAGGTAACAGACAGGTTAAAAGAAAAATCCAATATTATAACCTTGATGTAATAATCTCAGTAGGATACCGGGTCAAATCCTTACGAGGCACCCAGTTCCGCATTTGGGCAACCAACGTACTTCGTGATTATTTATTGAAAGGGCATGCCATAAATTACAGAGTTGAGAAAATTGAACAGAAACTCGTGGAACACGATCAAAAGTTCGATATGCTCATAACCAATTTACCCCCCAACCAGGGAATCTTTTTCGATGGCCAAATTTTTGACGCATACACATTTGTTACCGACCTTGTAAAATCAGCTGCAAATTCAATAATACTATTAGATAATTACATTGATGAAGGTAGGGACAGGGCATGCCCTGTCCCTACCTGGAAAAACACAACCAGCAATATCAACCGATCGAAATTATTGCATTCAAAAAATCACACGATCGTTTCCTGATCATCGATAGCCAGAAAGTGTATCACATCGGTGCATCGCTAAAAGACCTGGGCAAGAAATGGTTCGCCTTTTCACTCATAAATATTAACCCCGAAGATATCTTAACCAGAATAAAGTCTTAGGAAGATGGAAGGTGACCACAAGCCAGCAACCCAATAATTGAAGAAAATTTGTGCAACAATTCGTGCAAATTTGTGGATAAAAAACAACAAACAAAGAACAACGAACGCCCAAGGCAAACAAAGAACAAAAAACATGTCCTTCCAACACTCCATAACCCCCGCCCGCACCCTCTTCGACCTCAAAATCAAAGAGATCTGGCGATATCGCGACCTGCTCGTGCTGTTTGTGCGACGGGATATTATTAAGCGTTATTAGAGCTTAATACCAATAGTGAAATGCAAATGAACTATCAGTTTTCAAAACACGCAACACAGCAAATTGAAGCAAGGGGAATTCACAGAGAAACTGTTTCTTTGGTGATTAATGAATATGATAAAATTGTAACAGATACAACTGGCTTAACGGTATATCAGAAGTTGATAAAAGAGCAGGGTAAAGGTTATCTTTACAGAGTTTTCGTTAACAAAGAAAGAAACCCGTTTCTTATCGTTACCGCATATAAAACAACAAAAATTGCTAAATATGAAGATAAAATATGACAAAGAGGCAGATGTCCTTTACATAAAATTTAATGCTGAACCGATTTCAGAAAGCGACCAGGAAAAACCAGGTATCATTATCGACTACAGTAAAAGCGGGTAGATTGTTGGTTTAGAAGTATTAAACGCTTCATCCAAAGTTGACGAAATCAATGGTGTTTTTTATGAATTTTCCTGAATGGTGTCTCAACCTTAATCTCAACCTCAATCCAATGCTTTTCCCTAAATTTGCCCCCGTTCAAATTTACTTCAGCCCAATAAAACTATGGGACTGAATCGGCGAAGCTGTAAATAATTAATAATGAGTAATTAATAATGAGTAATTGAGAAAAAACATCTCAACAATTCATGTAAATTCGTGGACAAATTAAGCGAGACACGGCACCAAACAAGGAACAAGGAACAAAAAACAAGGAACAAGGAACAAAAAACAACGAACAAGGAACAAAAAACAACGAACATAGAATAATCATCAAACAAAGATTAATCATGGCGACTATAATCACTATAAAAAAAAATAAGGCTGCCTATAAAGCTTTGATATTATTGGCAAAGGAACTAAAGAAGACGGATGAATCGTCAATAACTATTGAAGAAAAAGACGAAAAAAAACCATATGAACTCACAAAGCCGTTGGGTTTAAATGAAGATACAGAGTTTTTTCTGAATCAATTAACTGATTTTCCTTCATTAAATGAAATCCGGGAAAAAGCATGGCCGCGGATTTAATACTTCTCGACACATGTGTGTTCATTAAAGCTTTTAGGAAGGATAAAGAAGCCTTAAAGATCATTACAGATTTCAAAAGTCGTGCAGCGTATTCTGATATTACAAGATTAGAACTTCTTTTTGGAGCTGCTACTATTGCCAAAAAAAATGCAGTTAACAGTATTCTGGCAACTTATTATAGCATTTCTCTAAGCCCCGCAATTTCAAAAATGGCGGTTAAAATCATGGAAAAACATATATCCGGGCAAAGAAGTATTTCAATTCCTGACTGTTTAATTGCAGCAACATCAATTGTTACGGGCTTTAAACTGTTGACTTTTAATAACAAAGACTTTAACTTTATTGATGATATAGATCTGTTTAATTATAAAGATGAATCTTAAGTGAAGCAGAACAACGAACAACGAACATTTACCCTATGGAATCACGAAGTAAATATTCCATCAGGGATTTACCCCGTGGAATCACGA
>CAYMLS010000481.1:0-3307 GCA_964390665.1 uncultured Bacteroidales bacterium
TTCAAAAACTTCGAAAGCCTTGTCTTTGACGATTTCTTATCAAAGACACAAAAAGTAGGAGTTTTCTTGCTGACAATACTTACAAGAATAACCAAACGCGCCTCAATAAGTTTTTATTTTGTGGCAGATAATAAAACTATTTTGAATAATTCAACCAAGTATAAACCGGGAAATGATCAGAGTATTTCTGTTTTCCTGTTTGAAAATTATAGGGTTTAAAGTGGTCTGAATGAAAAATGTAGTCAATGCGAAAACCCGGAATGGTTCCAATGTAGGTTTGTCCGGTACCCCTTCCTGCCAGAAAAGCATCTTTAAGATGGCGCGAAACAGCATTGTAAACATAAGATGATGGGGTGTCGTTAAAATCACCCAGGAGTATGACCGGATAAGGACATTCATGGATATGGGATGCGATAAGGTCTGCCTGCAACCCCCGGTTCCGGTATCCTTCCTTGAGTCTTCTGAGTATTCGTTTCCCCGATTGTTTCAGGTATTCGCTTTGTTTTAAACTTTCAAAACTGGTGATACTTTCCATAAAAATATAATCTTCTGCACTCAATCCGATCGACTCCAGGTGGACATTATAAACCCTTACTGTGTCCTTTTGGATCAATATATCAGTATAAATGCATAAATTACCCATTTTCGTCGGCAGGTCTATCCTTCCTTTATTGATGATGGGATAAACTGAAAAAGTGGCAAGCCCAAAAAAATTTACATCGTGCGATGATTGCGTAAAACCAGTATGCACATGTTGTGCGCTGATAAAATCCGGAAGCGTATCGAGGGTTTTAAATTTCCCGCTTTTGTCGTAAACAAACTCCTGCAATCCAATGATATCAAAATCTTTGTCTTCCAAAAAACTGAAAATGTTGTTTCTGTTTTCAAAATTCAATTTCCAACCAGGTCTGTAATTATACAGGTCGAAAACTCTTACATTATACGAAAGTACTTTTATGTTTTCTCCTTCTTCCGGTAGTGTGTGTGAAGTTTTGCTCATTTGTACAAAACTTTGAAAATGTCCATACCCTATGGCAATACTTATCAGAGAAATAAGAAAAAAATATTTGAATCTGATTGCCCAGTAAAGGACAAACAGGATATTCACCGATATTAAAAGAGGATACAGTAAACCCGGTATGCCGGAAATCCAGATTTTGGAGGGGTTTATGTTAGATGAGAAATAAATGACCATCAATCCCAACGCAAACAAAACGTTGATAAATACCAAAACCTTTCTGAAAAAGGGGATTCTTTTCTTCTGCTTCTTATTCACATTGACTTGTTTTTCCGTTTTTCTGTTTTCACCAGTGAAGTTGCCACAGCATGTCTTTTCTTTTAAAACCGATTATGGGTCTTTTTAAAAAACAAGTGGCAAAGTTAAACGTAAAATGTCAATTTAAATCTGATTGTAGCGACTTTCAGCAGCGGAATTTTTCAACAAACCGGATTTTGTCTGTTGATTACTTCGCAGTCCAGGGGTTTCTGCGGCGATAATTTTGTTGTTCAAACCTTTCAGGTTCAGCACAGGTACCTCACAATAATCAAACAAGTGAACGTTTCAACCATCTAAATTCCACTTTGTTGATTTATAATTATTTTTTGGTTTTTTTTATCGCCATGAAATTAGTAATTTGCAAGCGTTAAAAACCACTATTTATGAAGTTATTGGATCATATAGAAAACAAGGAACTTATTGACTTAAGAAAATGGTTGCACCAAAACCCTGAGCTTTCCGGAGATGAAAAAAATACTTCCGAAAAACTGATTGGCACGATCGAAAAAACCAATCCTGACAAACTCATTAAAAACATTGGTGGGTATGGTTTTGCAGCAGTTTACGTTTTTGAAGAAAGCGGACCTGCTGTCCTGGTGCGTGCCGATATGGATGCGTTGCCCATACAGGAAGTGAATACTTTTCAACACAAATCAGAAAAAACTGGCGTTTCGCATAAGTGCGGGCACGATGGACATAGCACTATCCTGGTGGGATTGGGAAATCTTTTGAGAAAACAACCACTGAAAACCGGACGTGTGATCCTGTTGTTTCAACCTGAGGAGGAAACAGGTGAAGGAGCGGCAAAAGTGCTCAACGATGAAGCATTTAAAATGATTATTCCGGATTTTTCGGTTGCCTTGCATAATCTTCCTGGTTATGAAAGAAATAGTGTGATCATGGGCAAAGGACCTTTTGCTGCTGCTTCCACAGGAATGATCATCAAAATAAAAGGATTATCCTCGCATGCTGCCCATCCTGAGCAGGGAAAGAGTCCGGTGAAAATGCTCTCTGAAGCAATGCAAATGTTACCTGATCTGCCGCAAAAAAAAGCACATCTTTTTCAGGATTTTGCTTTGCTTACCATTATCCATGCCCGTCTGGGGGAAATAGCATTCGGCACAAATCCTGGTGATGGAGTTTTGATGGCTACTTTAAGGACTTTCCTCAATAAGGATCTGGATACCCTTAAAAAAGAAGCAGAAAAAATTTGCAAAATGCTGGCAGAAGAACATCAGCTGATGATTGAAATATCTTATACTGAAGAATTTCCTGCTACCATGAATGATCCCGGGTTAGCAGATATGCTCAGCAGTATATGCAAGGAACTGGACAAAAAGTGTATTGAAATACAGGAACCCTTTCGTTGGTCTGAAGATTTCGGTCATTTCACTTCCCGCTTTCCTTCGGTATTGTTTGGTGTTGGAAGCGGCAAAGATAGTCCGGGACTTCATAACAATGATTATGATTTCCCCGACGAGATCACTCCGGGTGCCATTGAATTATTTTATGAATTGGTTAAAAGAATCACTGAAACGAAAAAACGGTCATAACTTATCATGTTCCAAACCTCCTATATTGAGATAAGCAAATCGGCTTACAAAAAGAATGTCAGATATTTAAAAAAACTTGTTGGGAAGCATGCGGTGATCTCATCTGTTGTAAAAGGCAATGCCTACGGTCATGGCATAAAAAACATAGTCCCTCTAGCAGAGGATTCCGGTATTCATCATTTCAGCGTTTTTTCTGCCAATGAAGCATTACAGGTTTGTAAAACCAAATCAGCACATTCTTCTATTATGATCATGGGTTTGATCGATGACGAGGAGATCGAATGGGCCATCAAAAATGATGTGGAGTTTTTTGTATTCGACCCTGACAGATTGGCAAAAACCTTTGAAATTGCCCAGAAGATACAAAAACGGGCCCGTTTGCACATTGAGGTAGAGACAGGGTTTCACAGGACGGGTTTTGACTTTGATTACATGCCTCAACTTTTTGAGGACCTGAAGAAAAATCATGAGTATTATT
>CAYMLS010000482.1:0-3282 GCA_964390665.1 uncultured Bacteroidales bacterium
TTTAAGTTTTGCCGTTGCCGGATTGTTTTTGGTGGGGAATAATGTGTTGGCGGGAAATCCTACGGTTATCATTGATGAATCTGATCATGAAGGTGGAGGACAATGGGTTAAATGCCGATATCACAACGGATCAGGTTCTTTTCCTTCAATTTGGCGAGATTGTACAACATGTTCAACTGCTTTTTTTAGTTCAAGTAGCAAGGGATACTGCTATAAATAATTATTGACCGTACACTAGTGCTTCCATTCTGAAAGCACTAGTGTCCAAACAATAAATAACGAACTGACATTTTTTACGGTTCTTAGTTATTTTTCCTACGTTGGTACTTTTATGATGCGATAACCAATTTCCGTTTTCAAACGAAATGATTGATATCTCTAAAATAAAGGAAATAAGATGTATGGTAATTATTACAAATTTGAAACCAATTGACAGTTTATGAAAAATTGGAATATAAACCGGAAAATACACTTATGTGTCATGTTATTTTTTACCACATTCGCTGTAAGCTGCACCACAGGTTTAAGAAACAATAATCTTCAAATAGTAGAAGACTTCCCGGTTACTTTTAACTTGCACAGAACTACCATATTCACCGAAAACTCCAACTATAATCCCTTGATGATGGGTTTAAAGGATAGTATTTTGGTTGTTGTTGATATTGAAAACAATCCTTATTTTCATGTTTATAAGGTACCCGAATTCCATTATATCGGTAATTTCGGAACTCAGGGAAGAGGTCCATTCGAATTTGAGAACCCTGTTTTCTGGGGTCAGTTTCACAGTGGTGAAAGTATTCAAATTTGGGTTTATGAAATGAATGGATTAAAACTCTCACTGATTGATGTCTTTGGAGCCTTGCAAAATTCGGATTACCTTGCGGAAAAAGAATATGTTGCCCCCCCGGAATTTTATGAATCAAACAACATTATGATCATGAGTGATGATTTAAAGGTTGGCAGTGGAGCAATGGAACAAGGTGAATTTATCATCAGCAATGGAAATGAAGAAAAGATAGGATGGGTCGGTTTTAATGTACAATATGATAATCATTTAAGTAACTTTCTTAAGGTAAATTCCGACGATCTGGATGTTCTCAAGCAAGGCGTCACAAAGATTAAACCCGATAGGTCGCGTTTTGTAAAAGTTCATGTTTATTTACCGGTTATTGATGTATATCATCCTGATGCTACGCTTGATTTTTCTATTCAACTTAAAGAATCCACTGATTTACCAGCATTTAACAATGGTGTTTTTGATCCGCAGACAAAAGGTTGGTACGAAAATGTTTTTCTGACTGAAAGATATATTTATGCACTCAACCGTAACTGTGAGCTGCAAAATTATCATATCAATGAATGCCATCATGCTGAAATTCATGTATTCGACTGGGTGGGAAATGCAGTAGCCATATACAAATTGAATGAAGGAATTGCGCAAGGTGCTCCTTTTGTTGTAGATGAAAAGAACCAAAAAATATACACCATAAATTTTAAAAATAGCGATGATTTTTTTGTTGCTTTTGATATAAATAAGTAGCCATTCTGTTTTGTCAACTTCATGGAATTTTGACGAGAATGATTCAGGTAAAAAAAAGTTAACAAATAAAAATAAATATATATATAATTTTTCAAATGGATATGACAGATAAAAAACATTTATGTCTTCTGTTTTTCCTGCTTTCGGGGTTAGTATCTAACGGACAGGAATTTATGTTAAAAAGTCAGGTGAAAGATGCAGAAAACGGAGAGGCATTGCCCTTTGCAAACATAATGCTTTCAAACCAGGAAAAGGGCATCTCGGCAGACATAGGAGGATACTTTTCTTTGTTACTCTCTGAAGATCAGTTCCAGGATACACTGGTTGTGTCCTATATGGGTTATCATGAAAAAAGAATTTGCGTTTGCGATATCGACAACAACAATAGCATTCAGCTAGAATCTAAAGTTTATCTTCTGGATACCTATCGTTTTAATTATGAAACCAAAGAAACAGTTGTTCTGAATACTTTTAAGGAAAGGAAATGCTTCGTACCATACAGTAACAAACTTAGTGAAAATGAAGTATATTGGTTTCCTTATCGTCCTCACGAACCAACTATAGAAGCACTGTTTTTTCCGTTTGACCTATCAGGCAACAAACGTTCATTTATTAAAGAGGTATGGATATATACAAGGTCGTATAGCATTCCTGCATATTTCAGACTTCGCATTTTTGAGGCAGATGAGAAAAACAGACCTTCCAATGATTTGGTTAGAGAGAATATAATTGTGGAAATAAATCAAAAAGATGAATTGATTAAAACTGATCTAAGAAAATTTGATCTGGTTTTTCCTGAAAATGGAGTTTTTATTGGATTTGAACTTTTGATAAAACCCGAAAATAAGAAGGAGCTTTCTGTACCAGATAATTCCGGATCAATTATACTATACTCACCTTATTTGCAGTATTATCCAGTTAAAAAACATGATTTCATCCATTGGACTTATTCGGGAGGATTATGGCAGAAAGAGCTGCTTGATGCTCCATCCACGATGAATAATAAAGTGAGCAAACCAGCCATATCTCTGGTAATTGAGCAATAATCTGTTTGATATCAGAATGGGTCGGTGGTGAGTTTTTACTACCGACCTTTTTAACCCAATAAATAACAATCCAATGAATTATAAAACTATCTTTATTATATTCTTATATTTTCCATTGCTTTTCTTTATTACCGGATGTCATAACGTAACAAAAACTGATATTATTGATCTTGACAGAGAAGATGATGTTTCTGTTCATGACATTTTTTCCGAAATTAGCATCGTAATTCCAGAAAACAGAAATGAATACATGATTTCCACAATTTACAATATTGAATATTGGTTTACAACCCCAACCACACTATAAATGGGATTTCGGTGTCAATAACAATACCGGAGAAGAGTATAATAATCTTATCAACGAACTAAAATCTAAAGAATCTCGAAAGATGTCTAAACCAGGTTTTGTAGGGCGGGGAAAAGCAATTAATCATAGTATTGTAAAAATAGATGAACCGAGCCATGACAAAGATTTTGACACACACGCACATGATTATAATTCTAAGGATGGTAAAGCATGCAGTCAGTCTGCTGGCGAGCTCTCCCGCATAAGCGGGACAGGCTATCTGACCTATTTAATAAGATTATAAACAGATGAAACATCGAGATATCTAATGGCTGTTATTGAGTACAATAATGACTTTAAAAATGTGATTATAGACAAAAAAGAAGGTAAGAGCTATGTTTTCAGAGCAT
>CAYMLS010000483.1:0-3278 GCA_964390665.1 uncultured Bacteroidales bacterium
TACAGTCTAAAAACTTGTTTTTAGACATTCGTGTAAATTTTGATTTGTTTTATATTGCTGATATTCAATTAATTAAATTCGTGGAAATTCGTGGAAATTTGTGGACAAATACTTTTTTTACTGGACTCATCAATATTAAAAAAACAATGTATTTTTATTGTCGAGAACCAAATCCATATCCACGCTCATCCCAACAATTTTCATGGCGCGCAGCTGATCCACCGAAACCGGCACAAAGAATATACTGTCGTTATTGTCATACACCTCCTGTACTTCTTTAATGGTTTGGTGAATTTCATTGAAAACGGTTCTGTCAGTTTGTGCCAGGAAAATAGATTTTTGCACCCTTGTGCATCCTTTTTTGATCAGGAATTTGGCAATTTGCGTTCTTATCTTGTTGTTTTCGATGTCGTACATAATGAAATAGATCATTTTTGCAGGATTATTGTTGTGTAAATGATAGATGTCGAGAATGTATTTGATGCGTTCGCGAAGGTCTTCCACAGGTTGATCGCCAAAATCGATCTCCCGTCCCACATCCTTCATGGGTCTTATCCCCGAATTTTTGATAATTCTGAGTTTTTCCAGAAAGGACAGTTGTTTTTTCTTTTTCTTTTGCGCTGCACACATAATTTCTTAGAATCTGATGATTATGATTTTCTGATCATTGTTCTTCGGTGCCAAAAAAGTATTGGCAAAGGATCTGGTGTACAACATCGCCCAATTCGCTATCGCTGTTGTTAACGGGTGTTTTCACGATTTTATAACCTTTTTTACCGTAAAAAAGGTTGAGTTGCGCCCATTTATCCTGTAATGCAAATTTTAGTTTGCGACCGTAATTGATGGGTTGTGTTTCCAGCAAGTGTATGCCGAATTGCGCTGTTTGTTTTTTTACTTCTTCGATCGCCTGATCAACCTCCTGTGGAACATAATAGTTTTTTACTTTTTGGGTACGCGCATTGGGGTTGAGTTTGGTTCTGATCTCGGCAAGCAGATCGGGAGTGAGTTCTTTTTCTTTTGGTTGAGGTTCGGGTTTCACTTCTACATTTTTGATCAGTGTTTTCGCCTCCTCCACATCGAGGTAGTTCTCGAAATTGATATAGTCAGGGATATTCACGGGGAAAGCATCGGGATTGTACCAAGCCTTTTCGTCGATACTCAAAAAGCACGCCCGGGTTGCATCGCTGGTGGTTTTGTCAACCACTTGTTCCAGGTTGTATTCGTTGGAGAATTTGTGCAGAAATACTTTGTAAAAAATAGAATATTGCTGGCGGTCGAAGCATTTTTCGCTGAATCTGAAAAGTGCTTTTAATCCATTGTTTCCGGGAGAAGCAAACAACAGTTCAATGCGTGGATCCTCCTGAAGTTTGCCTCTGAGGGTTTCAAGATCGATATTTTTTTCTGACAGGTGGTCAATATCAATGATAAAACAATCGATGGATGAGAAATTTTCGAGCCTCCGGTATGCTGGCGTAAACATGCCGCATACCACATAGGGGAGCATCCGTTTCAAACGGTTATATTTTTTGGGGTCAATGGCCATGATGGTTCGCAACTGCTGAATTTTGCTTAAAAGGGCAGCATCTGGTTGTGTGATCATTTGATGCAGTTGTTCTGATTCGATTTTGGTAAGCGGGTCGTTTGCCGATTGTATATTTTTTCCGAATGTGAGCATAACTATTTATTTTTTATGACTTCAAAAACATTTGAGCAAGCTGATGGGCATAAAGATCAATATGGGTGGCACGTGTTCTTTCCATCCCTTTCATGTTGATGATCTCTGCCATGTAATCATTCATGGATTGTATGAGGATTCGTTTTCCCATGTTTTCCAACCAATACGAGCCATCGTCTCTGATGCTGTAACAATCCTGGTCGATCACTTTTTGCATACACAGATTAAAAACCACATAATCTGCCCATATCCTGAAAATTTCAATGACATCATAAGCCAATGCGGGTCTGTTGTAATCATCGCGGTGGTAAATGCCAGCGTAAGGGTCTATGCCGGCTTTAATAAGGGCGCCTTCTACCTTGCCATACAACATGCCGTATGCATAGTTTAAAAGGCAGTTAAAAACATCCGTTGCCGGGTTTTGGCTTCTTTTTTCGAATTTGTAATCATCGGGAAGAAACTGTGCAAGCAATACGAAATATACCCTTGATGCCGCCCCCTCCCAGCCTCTCAAACCCGGAGCTATATCATGCAGATGAGGCGCATCGGCCGATTTTATTTTTGTTTTGTAGTCGTTGAGTTTGTTAATGGCATTTTGGGTTAATTTTTCCATTTTCTCTTCCTGGGGTGAAAGGGCCAACAACATGCCCGTTTGGTTGTCGATCTTGTGAATGATCAGATTTTTCACCCATTTGACGGCGGCAGGTGAGTATAAGAACTCTAACTGCCGTCGTCTGATGGTGCTAACCGAACCATACCGAATGCCCCATAAACGGCCTGAGGGTTTGCCGGTACCATCAACAAACATGACATCTATTTCGTGCTCAATGGCAAGCAATGCGGCGTCTGAAGAGATGCTCGCGCCTTTGCTGATCAAAATGCTTTTTAGCTTTGAAGGGTCTATGGGTTGTTTTCCATCGGGATGGATAACCAAAAACAAACCGTTTTCAACCCTTAAAGCTGTTCCGAATGTGTTTAAAATCAGTTCCATATCATTATCAATTATGAATTATAAAATCTCCTGATTCTCCCCGCAATCACCTTATCGCATAATTCTCAGGAAAAAAAAGGTTTTTCTCATATCTGGTAAGCGCTGTATAAGTCCATTTGAATTTGAGGGAAGGGTCAGCGGGATGGCATAAACCTTTTTGTTTTTCCTGGTTGCGTTGGTTGGGATTATTCAATACCATATCTTCATATTTTATTTATTTTTTATATATCGTGGGATATCGCCTGAACTTTACAAATGAGAATACAGACACCTTTTCACCCTTATCATTTTCTTTTGCCACTCTTTTGGTTGTGGATGCCAGGCATGTGATATTGTTTTTTTGCAAAAGTGCCACCAATGCAAAACAAAGCGTAAGTTCGCCCATGATATGCACAGCATGATTTGTGTGTGAAGTATCTGCAGATAGTTTCTCCAGGCAAAGATTGAGGTATTGTGAGGCCGTTTTTTCAATATACTCCACATCACCATTGGGGTCTATCTGCGGAAAAGGGATATCCACAATTTGCCCGTATTTTTCGACAGAGGCTTTTATCTGCCTTGGTGGCCAGTTGTGTGAGGGGTGGTTGGTAAGGTTGATGAGCATAATATTCA
>CAYMLS010000484.1:0-3273 GCA_964390665.1 uncultured Bacteroidales bacterium
ATGGCTGAAAACCTTAGAATACGCCGATAGTACCGTTTACGCATCGGTCACGTATGTAAATGATTTTTTCTTTTACCTGAAATCTTCTGAAATTACCCAACTTGAAGCCATCCGGCCGGAAACCTTAACCAGCTATCACAAACATTTGCAGAACCGTAAAAACAACCGTTTTAACGGCGGCCTCTCCGACAATTACATAATCAGCAACCACCGAAGAACTGAAACAGCTTGAGCCAAACCATTTAAAAATAAAAGAAGGTAAAATATTACACCCTTTAAATAGAACTAAAAGTGAGTATTAATCGTTACATTTGTAGGAGATAAAAACAATAGAAGTTATGAATGCAGCACAATTAAGAAAAGACTTACATAACCAAATAGACCACCTTGACGAGAAGACATTGGAGGCTGTACATGCAATGTTACAGGATTATTTTGTGGGAAGTAAGGATTTTACATTGTCACAAGCACATAAAGACTTGATTGATCAAAGGTTAGACGATTATGAAAAAAATCCCGAAAATGTAATTAGTTGGGAAGAGTCAAACCGATTGTTAAAGAAATATTTATGAGCTATCAAGTAGACTTAAAGCTCGAAGCGCACCAGGATATTTTTGAAGCAATGCTTTGGTATGAAAGTAAAAGGGAAGGATTAGGTGCCGAGTTTTATGCAGAAGTTGAAAAGGTGAAGAAAACCTTATCCGTAAACCCTGATATCTTTGAAATCAAATACAGAAAGAATGTCCGTTGGGTTCACACAGAACGTTTTCCCTATATTGTAGTTTATGTGATAAATGGCAATAATGTTGTGATTTTAGCTGTAGTCAGCACCTACAGACACCCTAAAATATGGAAAGGACGGGCATAATTACCCCGTAGAAACCTCCCTTCCCACCTTCCTTGACAGATAAGCTTTCTTTTTTTGGTTTTTCTTTGTAAAAAAATATTACCTTTTTTTCTTTTAATAGAAATAACTGAAAAACTATAAAACAGCATCAAAGATTATAACCTACAGGAAGTTCACTCATCAGAACCCTTTTTTTTCTTGAAATCTGGATTTAGATACTTCATAAGCCTGATTAGTCTACTCTTTGTTTCCTCAGTTGTATCAGTCTCTTTGTGTTTTCTACCCTGAATTTTTAAAATGTTTTTAAGTGTATTTTTCATAAGCTTTAATTTACTATAAATACGTTTAAAATCTCAAAAAGCAGAGCAATAGTGTAAAAACCATGAAAAAAATCAATTAAAAGTTCAATTAAAAGAAAAAACTGCTATTTTTAAGGTGATTAAAGTTCTTTGAACAGGTTGCCAGGAGGTGGTAAGAAGCCTGAAACTGCTCTTTTTTTCCGCGTAAGTTGGTATGACTACCGCGCCCGGTTTTATAAAAGACGGAACAGGAGGACTGTGGGCATCTTTACTTTTGCGTTACGGGTGCATCTTCCAGCGTCACATTGTCGAGGACTAACCCCTTAATGAAGGCAGTACCGGTATTGATGACCAATGCCTCTTTTAATTTATCTTCGGGCAAGGTGGAATGCTTTCCATGAACATTTCTGATGGTTACATTTGAAATGGGTTTGCTCTCCAACCCCCGAATGTGGATCAAACTGCCTGTCTCCTCAACAGTTACATTCTCTATGGTGATATTTTTAAACTCCGGAATATGTCCACCATGCCGCAAACCGTGGTAATCTGTCCGGAATTGAATGAGGGGTTTTTGTGATTTTTCTACAGAAATATTTCTGATATGAATGTTTTCAACCACCCCTCCGCGGTCTTCGTTTGCCTTAAAATAGAGTGATCCTCTCACTTCGCCCAGTTGATTGTTTTCCATAAATACATGTCTTACCCCGCCCGACATTTCACTGCCAATGGCCAAAGCATTATGTCCTTCCATGTAATTATTCCTGATGACGATCCTTTCACTTGGGCGGCCGAGTCTCCATCCATCCTGATCTCTTCCCGATTTAATAACAATACTGTCGTCTCCGGTTGTAAACCTGTTGTTTTCGATCAGTACCTGGGAGCTGGATTCAATATCCACACCATCATTGTTGAGTATTCTACTGTCTACACTTACGTTGCGTACCACAGCATGATGGCATGCAATCAAATGTATAACCCAGAAAGGAGAATCTTTGACAGATACACCTTCTACTTTTACATTGGTGCAGGAAAAAAACTGGATCATGCTGGGACGCAGAAAATCACCCTCACCAAATACCCTTTCGTATACGGGTGTTTGAGAGGCTCCCATTTCTCTTAGCCTTAATTGTGCTTCTCTTTGATGCGGGCGCCATGTACCAAAAGTTTTAGACACATTTCCGTCAAGTAAACCTTTGCCTGTTATGGCCACGTTTACAGCCTGATAGGCATATATAAAAGGTGAGTAATTATACAATTCAGTGCCTTCCCACCGGGTGAGCACCTGGGGGAGGTAGTCATCAGGATCATCGGAAAAAACAAGTGTGGAACCTTCTTCGAGATGGAGTTCGATGTTGCTGAGTAAATGGATGGGCCCTTTGCAAAACCAGGTTCCCGGCCCGATAACAATTTTGCCACCGCCGTTGGTGTTAGCAAGAGAAATAGCGGCATTGACGGCAGGCAGTATATTCGATCTGTTGTCATCAGGGGTACCAAAATCTGCTATGTTGTATGTTCTTTCAGGTATCAAAGGTTCCTGTATCGAAGCAATGATGCCAGGAACCTCATCCCATCCAGGATTGTTGTTTTCCTGTTGGTTTTCATTCGCCGACAGCATGTTTATGTTAACAATTCCAATGAGGATGGCGAGTTTAGCAAAGGTTGTTAAAAGGTTTTTGGTTGGTTTTTTCATAAGAATGGTTTTTTATTGATGGGTTTTATGCCTGCCCTGCTATATCCAGGGGGAGATTCACACGAATGTTTGCCAAAGACCATTTCGCCGGGTTGAAAAAGTAAATTCCATTGATTTTGATCCTGAGGTCATGGTTCGGAGGGGGATTTTTATTTTCGGGTTCAACGGATTTGTTTCAGGGTATTTCAAGAACAATTCTCAGTCCGTTGTTGGTTTGTCTGGATTGCACAATATGTGCATTGCGGTTGGCGGAGCGCAATGCCTCCGGTTCATTGAACCAGCTACCTCCGCGAATCACCTTTTTTTCGCCGGTGGGAGGGCCGGTAGGGTCGGTCTGTGGATGATCCGGATAAGGACCTGCCCAGTCCGACACCCATTCCCATACATTTCCATGCATATCGTATAAACCAAAGGCGTTGGGAGGAAAACTGCCCACA
>CAYMLS010000485.1:0-3256 GCA_964390665.1 uncultured Bacteroidales bacterium
TCTTCAAAGTCAAAACCTATGCGAATATCGGTAGTGCCGGCATCTACAGTACCGCCCTGAATACGTTGTATGTAATAGTCTCTGAGCAGACGCTCTTCTATGCCTGTCGGTATTTCTGTTGTGGTGCTGCTCAATGCTGCCCCTGAATGGGAAGCAAAAACAAACTGATTGTTTTGGGTCAGAGAATTATTGGCTTCGCCGATATAGATTCCACCTCCCATACCGCTGGTTTCTCTGTGGATATTGCCGGCATCTGTTCGGCCAATACCCACCACATCGCGCGTATAACTGTCGGCTGCAGTATACAGGAGGTTGGTAATGCCTATTCCGTATTTATAATGCAGATGATTATTCATAATGATGTTCTGAGCATCATTGAGCGCATCTGCAAATACGATGGCCTCAGAAAACTCAATGTCTTGATAGTAAGGCGAATTGATATACCTGGAGAAAGCAGCACCGGGATAAGCTGACAGTTGGGCATTATCGTTACGTGTGCCCAAAAGTTCATTGTTCTGATAGATTCTTCTTTGTGCCGTAGCAGCCTCACTTTGCAGCAAAGCTGTGAATATACCAAAGGTATTGGGTTCAGTACCTCCATCGTGCGCTTCAGAGGTATTTACCATATCACCATTGAAATCGTTTCCACCATAGTGGTGACTATGAAATTTACTGCTGTTATTAAAATATACGTGCAGGTTTTGGTTTCCATCGGAAGCCGTACCCCCAATAATGATTCTTCTTCCGTCATTGGTTCGTCTTGCACCCACAAAGGAAAAGGTATAATTGGTATTGACTATGATATTTCCGTCAAAGGGTAGGAATTCATCATTTGCAGGATCGAAGGATACCACCGGATAGGCGAATCCACCCGTTCCACCGGATAAAAATGTGGGTTGATTGCCCGGAATGGGTTGCTCAGCATGGTTGTTGTTGCCCGAAAAGTCGGTCATGATGGAAACCTTGTCGTTGTGGTTGAGTTCCATTTTGGTGGCATCTAACCACATAACGAGTTCGGGTTGCCCATTGCTTCCATCGGCATTACCGATACCTGCCGGACCACCCCGGGCGATCACTTCAACAGGTTCCAGATTGGTTTCTGCTATGGTGTAGTATCCGGTTTGGAATTGGCTGTCGCCCAGGGTAAACCAGATCGTTTGGCCATCAACCGGTGCTGCCGCCATGGCTCCGGTTACAGGTGCGTAATTGTCCGAAGTATTCGCGCGGTACATCAAATAATAGTATTTATCGGGCGTAATGGCTAAGCCGGCTTCCTCAAAATCAAAACCTATGCGTATGCTTGTACTTCCGTCATCTTCCACTCCGTTTTGGATTCGGTACACATAAAAATCTCTGGCCCAACGTTGTGTAATGTGGTCGTCGCTATAGTTTGCTGTTGAAAAGGCATGGGTTGTGCCATCATGGGCGGCAAAAACAAATTCATCCGTTTCGTCAAGACTTGCTGCATTTTCAGAGATATATAATCCGCCACCACTGTTATGGGCATTTTCAGTATGTTTGCTTCCATCAGAGTGACCAATGCCGATAAAGTCATGATTATAACTGGCGGAGGTGAAATGGTATTTTTTGTTGTCGAGGGTAAGATCATATTTGAAGGCCAGATAATTGTCAACAATGATGCGCCTCGCGGGATTGAGAAAATCAGTATAAGCAACAAACTCAGAAATGTCCACTTTACTGTATATGTCCTCATGATCCCTGCTTCCTAATCTGGCTCCCGGGTATGAAGACAGCAACGTTGTATTAGATATGCCACTTGACTTCATAACTCCATTATAAAAAAGAGCCGCCCGGTAGGGGTTGGATTCATCATTTCGGGTGGCAGATAATACATGAAAATCATTATCTCTCTCAACTTGCAGGTATATATCATTACCCCATTGTGCCAAAGAAAAACTACCATCTTCATAACCACTATCTCTCCATCCAAACTGTAAATTGGTATTGTTTGAGTTACTGCTTCCACCCATTATAAACACATCCTCATTGGGGTTGGTCTCACCATCAGGCCATGTAGCTATTACATCTCTACGTGCAGCAACAGAAAAAAGAGAATATGGGGTGTTCTCGAATATACTGCCATCAAAATTGAGCCATGTTTGGCTTCGTTCAGATCCTCCTACGGTGGGTCGAAATCGCACTATGGGATGTCCATTGAGTTGGGCTTCCATCCATACGGGCATATTGTCGGTGGTTAATTGGGTGGCATGATTTCCGTTTCCGGAAAGGTCGTACCAACTGCCCAGATCATCTGCATTATTCAAATTTAATGAAGAAGCGTCCAACCACATGGCAAGTTGGGGTTGTCCATCTGCACCGTTGCGGTTACCCACTCCAGCAGGTCCTGCTTCTTTGGCCATAAAGATGGGATCGGAGACGGTGGTGAGACTGAGATCATCCACATAAAAATGATGCCCTCCGTGGATAACTACACGGTCAAAAAGATTATAAGTTGTATGTTCCGGACTGGTAACCGATTCCAGTAGTGTAGCATCGGCATCATAAATGCTTAATGTAAAAGTATTATCGGCATTGGATTTAAATACAAAACGATACCAGGTGTCATTGGTTCTGTTCCAATTCTTCGAGACAATATCTTCTGTATTTCTTCCATTTTCTCTTACTTCAATTCTGATTTCAGTCCCGGTAATTCTCAATCCATATCCATCAAAATTGGCATTGGCTAATGAGATACGGTCTTCTGGACCACCGTTATAAGTTTCCGGTCTGTAAATCCATCCTTCAAAAGAAAACTCACGTCCAATAGTTGCTCCCAGTGCTTTCCATCCTCCATTGGGCTCATTATTTTGGGTCTTTTTTAATGAAAAACCATTGCTGCGTGACTCCTCACTACTATGCTCAACGGTACCTGCTTCATATTGCGACCAGCCACTCCAGGTGCTGAAATCTTCCTGAAAAACGGTGGTTTGTGCCGATAAAACTCCACAGAAAGAAAAAAACAGGAATAGAAACAGAATTTCTTTAATTGAATGCTGTTTTTTTTGTAAATGGGGAAAGTAATTGCTCTCCATGGATTTAATGATTTAGTGGTATTTAAAAAACTTTTTTTCACTTGCTCCTCGGAAGTAAGAATTCAAGTATTTATACATGAATGCCTGAAACCCTATGCTAAAAGGTATAAATCCCTAAGGTGAAAACATCAGGTACAAATATATGGTTTTATTGACTGCATAAATTACTTGTTTTAAATAGGTGATTTCCTTAGTAAGAAAAA
>CAYMLS010000486.1:0-3236 GCA_964390665.1 uncultured Bacteroidales bacterium
TCCATCTCTCCATTGCTGTTAATTTGAAGCTGAGTGGAAACCTCCACCCAAATTATTTTCCCATCTTTGCATGGTTGCTGAATCTGGGTAATACGGCTTTGTTTGTTTTCAGGTGAATTATTTCTGAAATGTTCAACGGACTCCTTTGTTTTTCTTTTTACGATCTCCAGCGAATCGGGTGTTAAAGAGTCTTCGACCCTTTCATTGAGCGCTTCCTGTGTAGTGAGTCCCCGCAATTGATAAACAGAAGGGCTAACATATGTATACCTGTTTTGATTTAAATTAAGGATCCAGATCACATCTTTGGCATTTTCTGTGATCAGTCTGTATTTTTCCTCACTTTTTCTTAATGATTCTTCGGCTCTTTTTCTTTGGGTAATATCGCTGATGAACCCTTCCAGATAGAGGAGTTCATTATTCTGATCACGAATAGCTTTTCCTTGTTCTAAAACCCATCTTTCCGTTTTATCGGCATCTATGATAGGATATTCTATTTTAAAAACCTCGTTTTGATCAATGGCTTTTTTACAAGTATCTGCAACTTTCTCCTTCCAATCCGGATGGATAATATCTTTATATGATAGAATTTTATTCTGAATAAAAGAACCAGGATCATACCCTGTAACATATCTACATCCCCGGCTTAAAAAATGCATGGTCCAATCTTCATCGTTTGCGCACCTGTAAACGAAACCTGGCAGGTTGTCAAGCAGATCAGCATACATACGTCTGCTTTCTTCCAGTTGGTCTTCGATGACTTTACGTGCTGTAATATCGGTATCGGAGCCGGTAAGACCGGTCATTTCACCCTTTTCGTTGAAAACAGCAATAGAATTTGTTTCCATCCAGATAATATCACCTGTTTTGGAAACCACCGGATTGGGGAAATTAACAAATTCTTTTTTTTCTTCGATCAAAGGTGTAATTTTCTCTATATACTCTTTTTTGAGATCTTCCGGAAAGAGATCGTAGAAGTGCATTTTACCGGTAATTTCTTCCGGTTCGTAACCCAGTACATCTTTTACTACAGGGCTTATGAATGTATATAAACCATTGCTGTCCACCTCCCATGTGATGGTCCGGTTTTGAAAGGCAAGTTTATAGAATCTGTCATTTACATCTTTGATCTCTCTATCACTTTCAATATTAAGGATCGCATCACCCAAAATATTGGCAATGATTTGAAGAAGAGAAATATGATTCTCATCTACAGTTCGTTTTTGCTTCACTGCATCATACCCGAAATAACCCAGCAAACGGTCATTTTTAACAATCGGAATGACAAAAACAGATTTTATCATTTGCTTTTGCAATTCCTCTTTTTCTTTTTGATATTCTGCGGAAAGAGCGTCCACATCAGGAACATAAAAGATTTCATGATTTTGGATCACTTTAGCGATCCAGGGTACATTTTCAACCGGATAATTCTGCACAAGATCTTTTACAGGCATGATGCCTGTTGCACACCATTCGTGTGTATTCGTCATCAGAGATAAATCATCAGAAAACTGGAAAAAGAAAGAACGATCAACCTGCAGCATTTCGCCACATTTCTGAAGCATTGTATTGATCTTGTTATCAATATTTTCGGGTGTGGCAGTAATAAAATCCTGCGAAATATTGGCAACAAGTTGTTGAAATCTGTAGTTAAAACCCAGATCTGCTTCGGCATTTTTTCTGTCGGTAATGTCAAAAATAGTTCCTATACTGGTGGGTTTACCATCAAGATTTATCAAAGAAACAGAATGTTGCACCCACTTCGTTTCACCTGATCTGGTTTGGATTCTCAACTCATAACTATCGGGAAGTTTTTCGCCTCTTAACCGTTTTTGGGCAATATCTGTAATTTTTTGCCTTTCCTCCGGATGTACAACATCCAGATTGCTCATATTGAGTAGTTCTTCTCTGGAATATCCGGTAATACTGCAGGTAGCGGGGTTAACCATGATAAACCGGTTATCTCTGTACATATAGATACCTGCCTGGGAATTATCGGTAAGAGATTTTATTTGCTCCTCACTCTCTTTGAGTTGCTTCTCATATATTTTTTGATTGGTAATATCTTCAAGGGTTTCCAGCACAGCATATACTTTTCCGGAGGAATCCCTGACGGGTTTGGATATGATGCGGTTGTACTTCTCCCCTTCACTGGTTATTTTTCGCTTTTCACGAATATAAACTTTCCCGTCAGAAAAGGTGCTTTTCACAGGACACTCGTTGCAAACCCTGCCAGTTTTATCAGGGTTTAACACATGGTAGCAGTAATATTCTTTATCTTTCTTCAATTCAGGAAACCACGTTTTCATCAAAGCATTGGATTCCAACACTTTCATATCATCATCAATCATCACTACACCCAATGGCAGGTGATCATATAAGGTCTCCAGTTTTTCCTTGCTTTGCAGTATTTTTTCTTCAGTATCATGCCTCCGGCGGTCGTAAGCATAAGAAAACGCAGCAACAGACACAAGAACCATGAAATAGAAAAGGAAAAAAACGAAGGAATAATGATTGGAACTGAAAGAAGAAAATGAAACAGCATACAGGATAAGAATAAAAACAAGAAAAACTATGATAAATGGATTTGCTTTTTTATACCCTTTCAGTTCATAAGTCAGAACAGGAAAAAGGAATGTCCAGAATACGCCGGCTTTATCCTCTCCCCCTGTATAAAAAACCACCAGAACACCTACTGCAAGTAGCACAAGTATAAAATTAGCCCATGCTTTAAGATCATGCTTGCGCTTGTAAAAGAACAGGCCTGTATTCAGGATAATTAAAAACACCATCGCAAAAACAGATACAGCATAGTGTTTTTCAAAAATATTCACAACAATGATGGGAGTTACGATTAAATTCAAAACCCAGGTGGTAAATTCAACCTTCCTGGACTCGCTAAAGATATCCTCCTTGTTTTTCCTGTTCATAATATCTTCAGTTTTATCCCTAAATAAAAACAAAGATGCTTTACAAAAACTGCCTGAAAAGCACAATTCTCAGAGATGTGAAAAGACAGGCAAGATAGAAGATTTTCATTAGAATAATAACCGTAATTATGCGTAATTTTTAACGAAAAGCAAAGATTTCAAAACCACGACACTTGATGACGGGTACATGCCTTTTGAAGGGGAAATGATTAGGTGGGAAAGGAAGCAACTTAGCATTAAATTGACTTCAGATGATTTAGTCTTTGCAAGAAAACGCCAAATACTGCGTTATTCTCGTTTTTGAATCAG
>CAYMLS010000487.1:0-3233 GCA_964390665.1 uncultured Bacteroidales bacterium
TTAACTCATTGTAAACTTAACATTAAATATTTGTTAACTTAACATGAAGTAATTATCTTTGCAGTACAAAAAAATACTTATTCACCATTACTCACTTATTTAGAAAAGGAGGTCACCATGAAAACACTGAATATATTTATCTTTTTACTTTCTTTCCTGCCCTGGCAGATCAATGCACAGGCAACGATCATCGAAAAGGATGGCATGTACTACAACGAGAAATCAGAACCCTTTACCGGCGTTCATTTCGAGCATTTTGAAGACGGTTCTGTAAAAATGGAGGTAAGCATTGCCGATGGCGTTTTGGATGGCATTACAAAAGTTTATCACCCGGATGGCACCAAGCATGAGCAAAGATCTTATAAAAACGGGAAAATGCATGGAACCTGGATCACATGGAATGAAAAGGGGTCAAAAATTTCGGAAGCCAACTATATGGATGGAAATAAAGAAGGAAAATGGTATATATGGGCCGAAGACGGAACCCTGCTTTACGATATGACCTACAAAAATGGCATGAGAAGCGGCAAATGGAGAATGTATGATCAGGCAGGGAATCTGGTGCAGGAAAAAAACCATAATGGAAAATAAAAATCATTGAGAAAAAGATACTTACCTTATAAAAGTCAGGAAAAAAGTCTGCACAAAAAAACCGCTACTCATTGAGCAGCGGTTTTTTTGTAATCATTAGACAAGTAATCTGGAGAAAATATTGTTTTACAAATTTTTCAGGGCAATTTCCATTTCATTGCTTTTGCCGGATGCGGTGTTGAGCACTATCTCCTTTTCTTCGTAGGAGATAAAAGTTGCCTTCACTTCATATATACCTGATCTCAGTCCACTGATCAGGAAGTTTCCGTCCAGATCAGAATAAAAGGTTTGTTGTGTATCTTCCACCAAAATTTTAACGCCGGCAAGTGCTTCCCCTGTATTTTGATCAATAACTTTACCAGCATAACTGAATGTTTCCTCTGCATGGTTTTCATTACCATTTTCAGCGTAAAGATTTCCTGAAAAAGCAACTACTGCTGTAACGATAAACGCTAAAATTAAAAATTTGATTTTCATGATTTTGCAACTTTAAATAAAATTCATTTGTTACAAAAGTACAACAGCAATGTTACCAAATCTTTAAAATGGTGTGATCATATTTTTAAGTTAATGTTAAATTAAGAAAGGGGTTTATTTCCATTATCTGATTTCTGCAAGAAAAATATGAATTTTTGTGTGCCTGATAAAGAAAGATCAAGTGCAAGGTGGTGTGCGATGACTGAAGAACAGGAGTCTCGTTAAAAAATGACGGGATGACTGTTTTGAAGGTGAGTCCAACGGAGCAATTGGCGTTTTCCTGCAAAGACTATCTAAGATGATTTTGAGACAGGGAGGCTGAAGCAAAATTTGCTTCCATCGTTTTTTGAACTCTCAGCCCATAATTTACCATGGAAATTATGAAGCAGTTCGCGTACAAGGCTCAATCCCAATCCGGTTCCTTTTTCGCCCAAAGTTCCGTCCTGGTGAAAGTTTTCCCCGTTAAAAATTCGTTCCATGTCTTTTTGATCTATGCCTACGCCCCAATCCCTGACACAAACATACACAAACTGATCTTTTGTTTCAGAGGAAACGACGATCTTTGAATTCTGAAAAGAAAATTTAATGGCATTGGTCAGTAAGTTACGCATCACAATTTCAACCATTTCCTGATCTGCTTCCACCAGGATATTTTTGTTGATTTGATGTAGGATCTCCACATTTTTTTTACTGGCCTGGCTGGCCAAAACAATCATAACTTTACTGGTTGTTTTGTAAAGATCCACGGGAGCACTTTTCATGCTATCTTTCTTCATCTTTATCCTGGCCCACTGCAACAGATTTTCCATCATTTCATGGATGCCGGTTATACTATCTTTAATGACGGGCAAATTTTTCCTGACATATGCCTGATCTTTGCCCATGGCTACTTCCAGGGCATTGGATGCATAGGACAAAGGTCCCCTCAGGTCGTGGGCAATAATACTGAAAAGTTGATTTCTTACCTGATCGGCTTTTTCGAGTTCGCTGGCCTGTTGTGTCAAAATATCTTTCTGGGAAGCAATTTCAATGTTTTTTGACTTGAGTTCCTCCAGAGCTTTTTTCAATTTTTCGCGACTGCTGGAGATCACATACAACAAAACCGAGAGAATAAAAACAATGATCATTGCAAAAGCACTTAGTGTCCACAATCTTTTCATTTTGTTTTGGCTGATGATCTCCTGTTCTTGCTGCCGGAGGAGCATTTGATTTTCTTTTTTGAGAAACTCATATTCGGCATCGAGTTTCAGGGAGCGGTCTCTCATCTCTTTGTTATCAATAGAGTCGTTGAACTGTATATAATCCTTATAATACCCGAGTGCATTTTTATCATCTCCCGATTTTTCGTAATATTGCGCCATTAAAAGGCTTAAGGATCTTTGGAGCCGGATATTATTCATTTCTTCGGCCATATCCATTGCTTCCAGTATATGCTGTTTTGCTTTTTCAAGATTACCCCTTATAAGTTCTGCTTTTCCATACCTTGACAGAAGATGTGATATCTTTTCAGTCTCATTTATACGGGTAAAAATATCGTAGGCAGCATCAAGGTTATCAAACCCCTTTTCGTGCTGACCATCTTCGAGATACATTTCTGCCAGACCGCTTAAAACGGCTGCTTGCGTTCGTTCATCCCCAATATCACGTGCCACGATCATCGCCTTATCAAAAAAGATTTTTGAACTGTCGGGCTTTTCCATATCCCTGAAACCCATGGCGATGTTATAATAGCTCGATGCAATACCATAGGCATCTTCATTTTGCTTTCTGATTTTTAATGCTTTTCTGTTATATTCAATGGACTTTTCTGCTTCTCCTATATCCATGTATAAAGTAGCAATGTTGTTGAGACAGATAGAAATACCATTAAAATCACCCCTTTTTTCATTGCTTTTCAGTGCTTCCATGTAAGCATCCAAAGCCTGGGCGGTTCTGCCCAGTCCCTGATAAATGATCCCGATATTCAGTAAATTATAGGCAACTCCCTTCTCAAAACCTATCTGCCGGTTGATCTCGAGTGAGCGGAGATAATAATCCAGTGCATCTTCCTTACGGGCCTGCAAATCGTAAATAACAGCAATATTGTTGTAGTTTTTCGCGATTCCTTGCTTATCATTCAGCAATTCATAAAGGGTTAGTGAATTTTGATAATATTGAAGAGCCTC
>CAYMLS010000488.1:0-3214 GCA_964390665.1 uncultured Bacteroidales bacterium
GATTCAAAAACGAGAATAACGCAGTATTTGGCGTTTTCTTGCAAAGACTATTTAATGTTTAGGTTAGATTTCATCATGCCAATGAATTCAGCGTCATTCATTGCTTTTCTACCGTCCAATAATTGTTCTGCATCTTGTCCCGCTCTATATCTAAGTGTGTCTGTTCCATCCGTTGCGGCATTGAAAATTACATCTGCCACAAGGTCTGGACTACTTCTTGTTTCAGTTTTCATCATTTCTTCAAAAGAATTCATAATTCCGGATACAAATTGGTTGTATTGCGTTAATGTTTCATTGTGCTGAAAATCCATCGAACGACCTCCAAAATCAGTTTTTATATTACCTGGTTCTACTATTTTTACTTTTACGCCAATGGGTTCTAATTCAAAATGTAAAGATTCAGAAAAACCCTCAACTGCAAATTTTGTAGAATGGTAAAGTGACATCAGTGGAAAGGTCATTTTACCTCCAATAGAAGAAATATTGATAAACATTCCGCTTTTATTTTCTCTGAAATGTGGCAATACAGCTCTTGTTACATCAAAGAGGCCTAAGACATTTACATCAAACTGTCTTGAAACACTTTCTCTTGATGCAGATTCAAAAGTACCCATTAGAGCGTATCCGGCATTATTTAGAACGACATCAATTTTACCAAACTTATCAATTCCTTCTTTAATTGTACTTGCTATACTTGTTAAATCCTGAACATCTAATTTGGTTACTAAAACATTATTTAGAGAGGTCAGTTCGTTTTCTTTTTCTGGATTACGCATAGTGGCAATAACATTCCAACCTTTTGCCTGAAACTTTTTGACTGTTGCTTTTCCTATTCCTGATGATGCTCCCGTGATTAAAATTGTTTTGCTCATTTTTTTAAAGTTTTAAAGTTAATTATGAAGCAAAATTAGAGCAATTCAAAAGTTTAAATGTATTCAAATTGCTGATAGTTGTATAGTAATTGCGTAATCGTCTTTCCGGATTGTGCCTAACGCCCCCATACCACCATTACCGTTGTCGTTGTTATAGCGCAACGCTTTTCGGGGTGTAAATGACTGATTGATGGAGGATATTATAAAATCTGATATTTTTCCTTATTCCCGTAAGGTTGTCCCCTGAAATGGTGTTTGATAATAACCTGGGATTGATTTCAACCGGGAACCGGGAACAAAGTTCGAGTTCAGCGAAGCTAATCCCGCTCTAAAGGGGGACGTTCATGTTCCTGTATATTGCAGGCTGCTGTTATTGGTCAATTTTTAAAAATTCTTTTATCCGAAAAATAAATTTATTCATCTCACCATGCATCTCAATAACCGTATCTTTATCAAAAACCACATGAATATCATAATCTCCTTTCGTTCTGCGGTTATATGCTTTATTGATGATTTTGCCATAATCTGGTTCAATCAATTTAGTATGAATAAATTTTTATTGAACCACCCAATTAATTGCGGATGTTTAGATGTCTCAAAATCCTCTGACAAGGCAAGGGCTAGTAATGAATAGAACATTCCGTAATAAATCCTGTTAACTGCTGCACGCAATCGATCATTGTCAATCAATAGCTGAACATCCTTATTTGTTTCTTCTGCTTGTTGAATCCGGTACTTTATTAAACTATTTTTATCCTCTTGGTTTATTGTCATGCGTATAACCCGGATTTTAATGCATTAATAAAAATAGGTTGTTTACCTCGTTGTGATGATATCTCCTTTTGTGAAATTAAATGTACATCCAGAAGAATATTGTACTTTAAATCAATATCGTAACATAAATCATAAATTTTATTCTCGTCCTTCGATGAATAATCACTATCTAATACAATCAAAATATCATAATCAGAATTTTCGGTAGAATCACCGCGAGCCTGTGACCCAAATAATACAACATCCTTCACGGAATCCCCGTAGTATTGGATTAAATGTTTCTTTAAATCCAGGAGTATTTTCTGATTATTAATCATCGCATTATATTTTGGTACTAATTTACAAAAAAATGCCTGATACTGGCACTATCCCCTCTTTACATTTGAGCAGGCAAGGGGAATTTATTCGCAAATAAGCATAGTAATTGGTGCTCATGAGCTTCGGTTCACCCCAAGCCTCTCACAGACTCCCGCAATTGCGGGATGATAGTCTCCCATCATACGGTTCTTGTTATACAAATCCTTTACAAGTGAAATAGAAAATTCCAATTGCCGATGATAAAACAGGTAAGAATATTCTTTACGAATTCTTATACCCCGCTGCCCGGCGGAGATGGAAGTTCTTTGCTCCGGCATACCGGTTTTTGCTTCATAAAGGGTTTTAAGCGGTGACTTTTGCAGAAACTTGCTGCAAATAATCAGCATGAACACAAAATGATCGCTTTGAAACCCTCTTTCAAATCTTACCCCAACTCCACAAAATCGCAATGATGTACATAGATAATAACCTGGGATTTAGTTCAACCGGGTAATCCCGCTCGGGAGCGGGACTGGGTGCTGCGCACCGCTCATGTTCCAGTATATTGGCAACTGGCAATTTGTTAATCAGTCAATTTTGAAATAATAGTCCGGATTTTATCTTTTATTATTTTGTCAACTTGTCCCATAATAATTTCAACCATATCTTTCTCAAGTGTGGCCAACTTATGAACACGAATCACAGAAGGTAATTTAAGTCCAGATTTCTCCCAATCATCAATGTATATGTCATTCTTGGTCTTGTATATTTGACTTGTTATCCTACACACAACAATATCACCATCGTCAAAGTCATTGATTATCAGCGCAGGTCTTCTTTTATAGGTCTTACCGTCAGTATATGGAAATTTTAAGAGGACGATGTCTCCGAAATTCAATTTTTCCATATTTAATAATTGTCATAAATTGAGTCAGAATCAGCATATCCCTTTAAAAATTGACTCTGAGTCGTTTGCTGGAAAATCAAATCATCATAAATATCAGAATCATCAACAAGTACAATAACCCTTACATCTTTATCATCATTGGTTTTTAACTCAGACTGTATCTTTGTCGGAATCAGAATCTGATTATTTTTGATTTTTGACTTAAATTCTAATGCTCTCATCATTTTTATCTTTAAACAAAGTTAGTCAATTTATTTTTGAAGTTCTAATGTGTTTTGGATGTATGTCTTTGCTTGTTGCCAACGGTTGGTGTCGAGTAGGAAGGAGGAATTTCACCTCCCCCCTCTCACAGAACCGTACGTGA
>CAYMLS010000489.1:0-3198 GCA_964390665.1 uncultured Bacteroidales bacterium
GTTTTGAAGGCGAGCCCAACGCAGCAATTGGCGTTTTCTTGCAAGCACTATTTACTGAAAATACTGTGTTGTTGTGGTGTTCGTTTATATCCAGTTTGTTGAGAACGGTTGAGAGGGTTGAGGTGGTTTTTTACATTGATTGATAGCGGAAGAGAAAATCAGATAGATCTTTCATGTTGCCCTTTGTATGGCATATCGGCCAAACCTTCTTTTGATATGGTCGATGGTTTGGTAAAGGTTGGCCAGTTCAGCAGTATCTTCAAACATATTGAGTTGCTGTGCTCCGTTTACCAGGTGGCTGAACCTTACGCCTACCAGTCTGATGAGCATGCGTCGTGTATAAAGTTTCTGAAAAAGCCCGCGGGCAATATTGATCAGTACATGATCGAAAGCGGTATAAGGTATTTTTTTTTGCAAACTGTGGGTATCAAAATTGGCATAGCGTATTTTGATGGTGATGCATGCGGTGAGTTTATCAGACGATCGCAGGTCGTAGCAAAGTTCTTCCACCATATGGGTGATGAGTTTTTCAATTTGCCTGATGTCGGTGGTGTCCTGATCAAAAGTATGTTCCGAACTCATTGATTTTCTTTCCCACTGGGTGTAAACCGGCGTTTCGTCTATGCCCCTGGCTCTTTTCCAGATCATAATTCCGTTTTTGCCCAACAGTCTTTCCATCATTTCTATGGGCATTTGTTGCAATACGCGCACTTTGTCGATGCCCAGGTTTCGCAGGTTGATATAGGTCTTTTCGCCGATCATGGGTATTTTCCTGATGGAAAGAGGAGCAAGAAAGGGCATCACCTGGTTGTGCTGCACAAAAAGTTCTCCGTTGGGTTTTGCTTCGCCCGTAGCTACTTTTGCTACGGTTTTGTTGGCAGACAGACCAAAAGATACAGGCAGACCTGTTTCTTTGATGATGGTGTTGCGCAGTTGGTGACTCCATTTGTAGCATCCGAAAAATTTGTCCATTCCACTAATGTCGATATAATGCTCATCTATGGAAGCTTTTTCGTAAGCCGGTGCTTTTTCGGCAATGATCTGGGTTACCATAGAAGAATATTTGCTGTAGGTCTCCATGTCGCCACGTATCACTACAGCATCGGGGCATAGCTGCAATGCCATTTTCATGGGCATGGCCGAGCGCACACCAAAATGTCTGCTTTCGTAACTGCAACTAGCCACCACACCTCTTCCCGAAGTGCCGCCTATGATCACAGGTTTTCCCTGCAGTTTGCTGTTGAGTAAACGTTCTACCGACACAAAAAAAGTGTCCATGTCCAAATGTACAATATCTCTGTTTTGCACTTCTGTCATAAAATAAGGTGCGTTTATATTGAAGGGTTCTTTATTTTTTTTGCAAATTGTGCCTTTGCTTTTTTCGGCATCTGTTTTTGATCGTTTTGAAATCAAAAACAGTGATTGAAATATAATCAAAAATGATTATCTTTGATCATGAATTTCGTTAAAAAAGCATTTTATCTGTATCCTTTGGAGGGAATGTAAGGTATATAGTGCTTGCAGGAAAACTCTTATTTTTTGTTTTATCATTGATGAATTTTTCAGATGATTTATTTTTCCAGTAACATAAAATTATTGCGTAAGCGGCGCAAGCGTACCCAGGAGGATGTATCTTTTACCACGGGTATAAAACGTCCTACCCTTAGCGGTTACGAGAATAGTGGAGTATTGCCCGGTGTTGAGAATCTGTTGGTTTTGTCAGATTATTTTGGAGTATCGGCTGATACTTTGTTGCGGGTTGATCTGGGCATTCTTTCAGAATATCAGCTTTCTCAACTCGAAAGGGGCAGCGATGTGTTCATAAGGGGTAGCAACATAAGGGTGTTGGCCACTACGGTAGACAATCAGAACCGTGAAAATATCGAGATGGTTCATGAAAAAGCAAAAGCAGGTTATACCACTGGCTTTGCCGATCCTGAATATATCAGGGAATTGCCCCGGTTTCAGCTTCCTTTTCTTTCTACAAATAAAAAGTACCGTAGTTTTCAGGTGCATGGCGATTCGATGTTGCCCGTACCCGAAGGTGCATGGATAACCGGTGAGTTTGTCCAGGACTGGAATCAGATCGTTAGTTCCCAACCTTATATTATTCTTACCGTAAATGATGGCATTGTATTTAAGATAGTGCAAAATCAGATAGCGGAAAAAGGTGTGTTGAGGCTGTATTCTTTGAATACTGCTTACGAGCCTTATGATCTTCATCTTTCGGATGTGAGGGAGATGTGGCGGTTTAAAAATTTTATATCAGAAGATATACCTGGTGAGGGGTTTACCCATCAAAGTCTTTCGCGTACGATGCTGGAGATCAAAAAAGATGTAAAGCAGATCAAAAAACACATACAAAAAGGTGGCTCGTAGCAATAAACCCTTGCTGATTCATCGGAATTGTGTAATGTTCGTTAAATAGTGCCTGCAAGAAAACGCCCATTGCTGTGTTGGGTTCGCCCTGCACTTGAGGCTTTCTTTATCAGGCACATACGAAATCATGAGTTTTCCTGTAAAGTCTAAATAGTTTTTTCGTGGTTTTCAAAAATTAATTTTACGGATATGTTATCCCTTTATTTTTTTGCATAAAAGGTTCTGCTTTCCTGCATGCTGTAGTAGTTGCCGTTATGGTAAAAACTAATATCAAATTCAGCTTCAAAGCTGTTGCCTGATCCTGCCCAGGAATAGGTATCTATCCAGAAATGACCCACATATACTTCATTGGTTTCTCCACAGTTGTAGCACCAGTATTCATCGGGCGATGTTGTTGACCCTGCCTGGATAAGGCTGATAAATTTGCCCTCTGCAGAGTAGTCAGCTACGTAACTGGAAGGGGAAACACCAGTAAGGTAAATGGAAACATCGTTGATGGATTCATTGTTGTTGTTGGTTACCGAAACATCAATTCCCTGTGTTATCAAATCGTTGAAAGGGGTGGATCCTACATAATGCACATCAAAGGATATGGTGGCAGATTGCGTTCCCTGGTCGTCGTACAGCAGCAGAGCGGCCATTTCGTCTTCATCGTTGCATGAGGTCATCATCCCCAAAGAAAACAGTAAAACAGATATATAAAAGAGTGTTTTTTGGTTCATTTGTTTATGGTTTTATAAATTTGCTCAGCTGTCGTTTATTATTTGAATACCAATCCTATTTCCTGTCTGGAAAAAAGGGGATATCCATCCATAGCAC
>CAYMLS010000490.1:0-3181 GCA_964390665.1 uncultured Bacteroidales bacterium
GATGCTGTTTTGGTTCCTGAAATGGAGACTCAGAATGGCGTCATGATCCAGGATACTGAAACATTTGGCGACATCATCACTGATATGGATGGAAATACGCTGTATTTCTTCACTCCCGATGCATTTGGAGCATCTAATTGCACAGGGGGTTGTCTTGAGAACTGGCCTTTGTTCTATGCTGAAGATCTGAATATAGGTGACGGTCTTGATGAAGATGACTTTGGAACAATCGACCGTGGTGATGGTGTAATGCAGACCACCTACAAAGGATGGCCATTGTATTACTTCGTAAATGACATCGAAGCAGGTGATATTAACGGTGATGGAGTAATCAACAAGTGGTTTGTTGCCAAACCCGACTATACCATCATGCTTGTAGACAACCAATTAACGGGTCTCGACGGTACAAACTATACCGGAGAATACGCCGAAGGAGATGAGGTCATACAATACCTTGTTGATGATTACGGTTTTACACTGTATACTTTTAAAAATGACTACAGAAACCGCAATACTTTCACCGCAGAAGATTTCTCAAACAACAATGTATGGCCCATCTATGATGAAGACGATATAGTCGTTCCTTCCAATCTTGATCCTGTAGATTTTGCTGTAATTGATGTGTTCGATGAAGAGCAAATGACTTACCGTGGATGGCCGCTTTACTTTTTCTTCCAGGATCAGAATCGTGGAGACAATAAAGGGGTAAGTGTTCCCGCTCCCGGAGTATGGCCTGTTGCTGTTCCCCATATGGATACGGCACCCGACTACACCATTGTTGATGTGGTTGTAAACAGTGAAGTTCATACCACACTTGAAACTGCTGTAATCGAAGCAGGTCTGGTGGAAACACTGAGTGGTGAAGGCCCATTCACACTTTTTGCTCCAACTGATGAGGCATTTGATGCACTGCCCGAGGGACTGCTGACTGATTTACTGGCCGATCCAGCAGGAGACCTTACCGATATCCTGTTGTATCATGCAGTGAGTGCTGAAGCATTTTCTGATGATCTGGAAGATGGTCAGATGATCACGACTATACTCGGACAGGATGTTACTGTTACCATTAATGATGAGGGTATATTCATCAATGATGCAAAAGTAACCATTGCCAACATTGAAACAGACAACGGAGTTGTTCATGTGATCAACGCTGTCCTTGTTCCTGAACTGATGCCGGAAACAGTAGCAGACATTATTGTTAACAGTGAAGTACATAATACTTTGGAAACTGCTGTAACCGAAGCAGGACTTGTGGGAACGCTTCAGGGCGAAGGTCCATTCACCGTGTTTGCACCCACCGACGATGCTTTTGCCGCGTTGCCCGAAGGACTTTTGGCAGATCTTTTGGACGATCCGGAAGGAGAACTTACCAACATATTGTTGTACCATGTAGTTGCAGGTGCCACCTTCTCAACTGACCTTTCTGATGGACAAACCATAGAAACCCTTTTGGGAGATCAGGTTACGGTTACCAGCAATGCAGAGGGTATATTCATCAACGACGCAATAGTCACCATAGCAGACCTGGAAGCACGTAATGGTGTGGTTCATGTAATAGATGCCGTGCTGGTTCCATCCACAACAAGCGCTGAAAGCAGTATTACCATGATACCTGAATTCATAGCCTACCCCAATCCGGCAAACAACAGACTATATCTGCGTTCTGATGTTTCCTTCACCGAAAACACAACCATTGAATTATTCAACATTTCCGGTGTAAAGGTTATGAGCAGGGAAATATTCAACGATGCCAACACGGGTGTGATTGATATTGATGTATCTGTGCTACCCAAAGGAACTTACATCCTGAATGTGGTCTCTGAAACCAATGTGGAAACCAGAAAAATCAATATAGCACGATAACTGGTATTGATGGATTAATCTATCATTACAAACTCCATGAAAGGGGCGGGTTTTACATCTGCCCCTTTTTTTATTTTTACCGGAAAAATGAAAATGGCAATGCAAAGCAGCAAAAACACTGAATCAAAAGGGTAAGACAGCATATTACCCTGTGACATGGCAGCATATACCTGATTGTCAAAACAGAAAGAAAAACTGAAATATTTGAAATAAGTTGTATTTTTATCCGGGCAACACACCAATCCATGAACCGAACCATGACAAAATTTTTGACACAGTTCTACTGAGCATGTCGAAGTACACGCGCATGATGATAATTCGCGGCATGATAAAACATGCAATCAGATTGTTGGCAGTTTATCCCGGTGAAAAAACGAGAACCGCTTTAATAAAATCATAAACAGATGAATATCAGAGCATTTAACAAGGGAGATTTGAAAACCCTGGCACGATGGTTAGAACAAGACCACATCCGCAAATATTGGGGCGATCCCGGGGATTGGACCCGTGAAGTCTCTCAAAACCTGACTGCCGGTTGGGTTCAGTATTTCCTGGTGGAAAACAACCAACCCATCGGGTTTCTTCAGTACTACGAGACAGACCGGGCACCACAGGGTGAATGGTCGGATGAACCCATCGGAACTGTCGGGATTGATTATCTCATCGGTGAAAAACAATACCTCGGAAAGGGGTATGGTACCAAGATCGTAAAACTGTTTGTCGATCTCATCCGGTCAACCCATCAATACGATTACATCATAGCAGACCCTGTTACAGAGAATACAGCATCTGTGAAAGTGCTTGAAAACTGTGGGTTCCGGCAAAAGTCCAACGGATTGTATGTTTTCAACCTCAATAATACGGGAATAAAGATCTACAGAGCTCATAAAAGAGATGTGGGCATGATAACCGGGTTGTTCCGCAACACCATTTTAACGATCAACGCAAAAGATTATCCGGCAGACCAGATCGAGGACTGGGCATCGTGGTGGAGTGACCTTGAAAAATGGCGGGAAAAGATTGAAGATCAGTATTTCATTAAAGCATTGATCGGGGATGATATGGTTGGATTTGGCTCATTGGCAAAGGATGGATATCTTGACTTTATGTTTACCCGCCAGGACTACCAGAGGCATGGCGTGGCGGCGAACCTGCTGAAAAAGATTGAACGAAAAGCACGGCAGCAAGGGAATGAGATGATTTATTCAGATGTAAGCCTCACAGCAAAAGGGTTTTTCGAAAGAAACGGATATGTCGTGGAAAAACAGCAACTTAAAAAATCGAGATACAAAAGTTTGGTTAATTTCAGGATGGT
>CAYMLS010000491.1:0-3119 GCA_964390665.1 uncultured Bacteroidales bacterium
CAGGGGCGGCACCGGTAAGGGTTTCGGGTTGTCCGTCCGCTGTGTCAGGGATTAATTAAATTTGATTTACCCTTTTAAATAAAATAAAAATTTTCCGTAAGGTGAATACAACAGCGAAAACCTTTCTTATCGCAACCAATATAGTTGTTAAATGCCATAATTACGAATAAAACTGTTCAACATAAACCAAAATTTAACCTCTAAACCATGGTAATAATCAAACACTTATCTTCACTGGCAGGAAGGGTTGGTTTTTTAACCCTGGTACTAACTATTTTCATCAGCTGCGAAAAACCTGAACGCAATAATCCGTGGGATGATGGGGCAGACATAACACCTGATAGCTGGGCTCCGCAAAACCTGGAAATCGAATCCATCACCATCACATCCAAAAAACTTACATGGCAGTATGATGGAGATGACAGAATTGAAGGGTTTGAACTGGATAAAAAAGTCGGTGATGCCCCATGGCATATTGGGGTAAAGATTTTTGATAAAGAAACCAGGGAATGGCTGGATGATGATATTGTGCCGGATACCATTTTAACTTACCATTACCGTGTTTACACCATAGCTGGAAACAATGAATCTGCTGCACTTGAGGTATCAAATAATGAAAATTTTCCAGCTCCTGAAAATTTGATGATTGAAAAAATCACAGAAGTAAGTTACGGGTTAAACTGGACTATTCCCTTTAATGGCGAACAAGGTGTCAAAATAGACCGACGGGTGGGGCAAAATGACTGGGAATTGGCTTTTGCCCAATTGGAAGTTGGGCAAATCAGTTATACAGACACAAATGTATTTATGCCCAAATCAACTGAAGTATTGGTTGAGTATAGGGTATATGGATATCATGGTGATTATCATTCTAAAAAAAACTATGGTAATACCAATGTATCTCTTAAATCACCTTCAAATCTCAATTTCACTGTTCATTCCACAAATGCCGTTGAAATCTCATGGGGTTATGAAGGTTCAGGAATACAGGGGTTTAGGATTGACAGACAAACTGACAGTCGATCTTGGCAAAATTTATTTGCTACTATAAGTTCTATTGAAACCAGTTTTTGGGATAGGACAGTAAATTTTGATGAAAATGTATATCGATATAGAGTTTATGCCTATTTTAATGAATATGAATCCCAAAAACCAGAAGTTTTTATTGGCAAACCAAGAGTAACTACAAATCAGGTTACTAATATATCAGGAACTTCTGCCTCTTGTGGAGGCAATGTAACTATTTCTGGTAATGATCTAGTTACAGATCGTGGTATTGTTTACAGTACTTCCACTAATCCAACTATTTCAGATAATATTGTTTCATCTGGTAGTGGTCCGGGTTCATTTACTGCAAATTTGAGCGATTTGCAATACGGTACAACCTATTATGTTAAGGCCTATGCTTCCAATAGTGTGGGTATAGCATACGGTGAGCAAGTTACTTTTTCAACTGAAGCAACTTTACCTACCGTAACAACTAGTTTTATTACTGATATTACTGGTAATACTGCATCCGTTGGGGCGAGTGTAGTTAAAACAGGCGGTGCTATCGTTACTGAGCGTGGCATTGCTTTTAGTGTAAATCAATATCCGACTATTGCTGATGCTGCTGTTGAAGCAGGTAGTGATATTGGTACCTTTATAACTAATTTATCGGGTTTGGAGACAAATACAACTTATTATGTTCGTGCGTATGCAACTAATATTGAGGGTACGGCTTATGGTAACCAATTAGAATTTGTAACACTATGGTTTAATGATGTTGTTAATCCATCCACTGGGAAAATCTGGATAGACCGCAATAATGGAGCTAATCGTGTTGCTAGTAGCATAGAAGACCATCATTCGTATGGATACCTTTATCAGTGGGGGCGAGGTAATGATGGACACGCAAGTCGTAGTTCAGTTACTACCTTAAGTCTTAGTAGCATTGATTCTCCGGGGCATGGTGGTTTTATAACTGTAACTGAAAGTCCTTATGACTGGCGAAGTCCTCAGAATGATAATTTATGGCAAGGTGTAAACGGTGTTAATAATCCCTGCCCATCTGGATATCGTGTTCCAAGTGAAGCAGAGTGGATTGATGAAAAGCTTAGTTGGGAATTTGCAAATAGTTTGGGAGCATTTAGTTCGGCTCTTAAATTGCCAAGTGCTGGTTTTCGTTATGGTGGAGGTTCATTCAATGGCAACGGTACTCTTGGACGTTATTGGTCAAATACAGTAGATGGTATTTATTCAAGAGCATTGTATTTTGATACCAATGAAGTCGGTACAATTAACTCCAATCGTGCGGTCGGGCGCTCTGTCCGCTGCATTAAGGAGTAGAAAACTTTGATAATATTTGATAGACCCCATGAAATCCATTTCATTTAAAACTTCATCTTATTTCATGGCGTTAATTGTATAAAATAAATGTAGAAAGTAAGAGCGAGATTGTTATATTTGCGCATTAAATATTTATTGAAGGAAGAACGAAAAAAGGAGATGGAAGATGGAAAAGTACAACCAAAACTCATATAGGAGATTACAAAATATAGAATATTTTAGAAAAGTCTGGAATACATGTGATTATAAATAATAAATTACATGTAGTTAAGAATATGCCAATAATGATGTGCGCAATTTTGTCATAATTTGAAAACAATAAAACCAATTCAATGGAAACAAAAAAATGTCCATACTGCTCTGAAGAAATTCTTAAAGACGCCAGGAAGTGCAAATATTGTGGGGAGTTTCTCGATGAAAATTTAAGAAATGAAAGGAAGTCAGAACAAGAATCTGAAAAACCAAAGGAAATCATTGTAACCAAAAAGAACAGTGGCTTAGTCACATTTCTAATTGTCCTTACAATAATTGCATTGATTGCATTAATAACTGGGTTATGAGATTGTTAGCAATATCATCGGTTATTTTCACTATCAATCAAGTTCTTCAAAATATTGGACTATCGACTAAATTTATGTCATCCTATCTGGATGACTTTTTATTTTTCCCGATTAGTCTTTCAATAATAAGGTTATTTGAAAGTAGAAATAAAAATTATGAGATTCCTGCTTATCAGAGCTTGTTAGGCCTTATATTGATATCTATTTCATTTGAATATTTAATTCCAATGA
>CAYMLS010000492.1:0-3093 GCA_964390665.1 uncultured Bacteroidales bacterium
CATCGGCCATACCGTCGCTTTCCCGGCACCACACCCCTTACTCCGCCAAATGGGTCTTCCACATCGCCCTGGTAGCGGGGAATCAGGTGGATGTGGACGTGGGGGATGCTTTGACCGGCAACTTCGTTGATATTGATGCCCACGTTGAAACCAGGAGGATCATAGCGCCTTTCCAGTATCTCTTTGCATCGGTTAACCAACAACCAGCAGGCACGTTGTTCATGGTTGCTTAATTCAAAATAATCATTGACGTGGCGTTTGGGTATGATCAGACAATGCCCTTCGTTTACCGGATACTTATCCATGATGGCAAAGGCGGTCGCTGTTTCTGAAATTAATTCTGTTGCAGATGCAACATTGCAAAAAGGGCATTCAGATGATTTTTCTGACTGATTGTAATGCCGGTACTCGTATATTTCACAAAAATCATTTTTCAAAATACTCTTGTACGGCAAACGAACATTGCATTGGTAGGTGGTTTTTTTATGAATTTTGTGAACCCTGAATCCCTCATGCTTCAGGTCTCTTCTAACAGTAAAATATGCCTTTCCTTCTGGTTTTAGCAATTCACTCACCGCCATCAGAACTTCGGGTTGCTCATCGGGTTGCAGAACATTGAGCACGTAGTTGCAAAGGATGGTATCAAATTTATGTTTCGGATAGGCAGGGAAATAATGGTTATCGAAACCCATAACCTTTATACCCTTTGATTTTAAAATAGCAACATCCGACCCAAAACCACAACCAAAATCCAGGGTAGAACCCTTTACAAGTCCTTTTCTCAATATCCATTTTGATGGAAAAGAAAGGTTTGTTCTTTCCTTTGCCGTAAGATGAGGATGGTTCTTTTCTTTCATACGTCTTTTGTGTTAAACCGCCAACTTTCAAAACCCATATTTCTGGCAATTTGTGTTAGTGGGGATAAAATATCAACATATCTGGAGGCAAAATCCTCATCCGGTAACTTTATCAGATCAGGAATACTGCCACCGAGTATCAGATAATCCTCCAACATTTTATGATCTGGTTTTTGATGAAATACACCACTGATCGCTGATTTCTGCAATTGCGAGAATTTATTGATAAAAAAATCAAGATCGGGTATTTTATTGCTTTTGCTACTATTGATAGATCGGTCAGCGGGTATCAGATTCCATAAAAGATCGTGAGAAACAAAACTATGAGGGAGAAAATGTTCCAAAGAAAAATCATCAATTGTTAGTAGCCGACCGGTATAAATACATGAAATGTTGGAGTTCTCCCGAAAAACAATTTTCCAGAAATTTCTTTGCTTATCAAGATTACCGCGCTCGGTTGATTTAATTAGTTTATTGGGTATATCTGGGGTATTAGGATTTTTGGATTGCAGATACAAAGCCAAATTCCAATAGCAAAAATCTTCCAATACACCCCTGTTGGATAGTAAATAATCAGTCCACAATGGATTGATTTCAATTGTTTTATCTTTTTTGCTGAGGCGGTAAAGGCAATTGTTGGTAAAACTTTCCGACAATAGCACAACATTTCTTTCGGTTTGTTGCCCGGGCAACCAGGGTGAGAGAAATCGATAAGGAACCTGCTTGCTGAAATGGTCAATTAATTGAAGAACACGCTTGTCCTGGTTATGAACAAGCCATTCGTAAAGATCATTTTTTTTAATGTTGTACGGAATATCGCCAATAGCCTGAATCTCTTCAGAATGCCGGCTAAGCATATCTGCAAACCCAAAAGACAATTTAAAATAATGTATGGGATACCAGGCATTACAAATCATACGGCAAAGAATTTTCCGAATCTGAATAACAGGTTGTTGCGTTTCACCAAATATCTGCAATAATGATAAAAACCAATAAAACTTATAGGTAGCAGTGGTTTTGTTGAAAACTGCTGATAAAAGATGTGTGTTGAGTTTGTTATTTAAAGGTAATTCCATATTCTTAATTCTATTGTATTACAAACTGTTCAACCTACTGCCATTTTACCTGCACTCTTCCATAAATATGCAGGCATTGGTTCTTCCAACCTCCAATTAATACTCATCGGGCGACTACCTTTATATGACATATATTCGACAGGGCCTAGAAAATGGTAAGGCATTGTAAGACCATAAATATCTTTTTTATTCTCTCTAACAAAAAGCAATAAGTTTTTTTGATTTTTCTTATGATTTATATAAGAAAGTCCTGTTGGTGAGTCAGGTCTTACTTTATTTTGAGATTGCCAATGGAAAATAGTTTCACTGATGGCATAATCCTCATATTGTGTGGTTGCTGAGAAATCTTTATCTGACTTATTGAGTGTAACTAATAGTATTTCGGTATTTATTTCATTCAGAACGACTACCCCTTCTTGAGAAGGAAAAGGTTTTTCTGGTGTTGATTTTTCAAATGCAGCAAGTATCTGATCTCGAGAGTACCGGGCATGCATTTCTAGTATATTCAGAAAATCAAATTGAATGGTTTTAGTTGAATGATTTAGATTATCAGATAAATAGTTAATAATTTCATATATCTCATCTTTGATGACCTGATGATTTCTTACTTGCCTAATGCCTTCAAAAATAGAAGAAAAACCAAATTCTCCTATTCCCTTTTGCCAAAGATCATAATAAAACATTAGAGCAAAACGATCATTTTCTCTGTCTAAAGATGATAATTGAAAATCATTTTTTATTAAGCTTTGGATATACCTTAAATACTTAGGCGAATCAATGTGAATCAAACGGCGTAAACCTTTATTAAGCTGCTCATAATATTTATTTTCTGGCAGTTTAATCAAATTGGCATTACTCTTTAATTTATTCCATGTTTGCTGATTCTTGTAAATGCTTCGGATATCTAATTCATAAATTTTCAAGAAATTGCTTAAAGTTAAAGGCAGGTTGGTATTATGCGTGAAAGTACTGATTTCATGGGTCAATTTTCTAAGGTTAAATATAGAACTTTTAATATTTGACAAAATATATTCTTTTGCCTGCTTTTCCATCTTAATACTGCAACCAGCTGGCAAACCAGGAAATCCATTTTTTATCTCATGAGTTATGTTTGTATCTGATTTACCAACTAATGCTCTAAATCTTTGCCCTTCATTATA
>CAYMLS010000493.1:0-3085 GCA_964390665.1 uncultured Bacteroidales bacterium
GCAAGAAAACGCCAAATACTGCGTTATTCTCGTTTTTGAATCAGTCATCCCGTTAATTTTAACGAGACTCCCTGGATTCATCTCGTTGAAAAAACGAGACGAAAGCCTTGTCTTTGACGATTTCTTATCAAAGACACAAAAAGTAGGAGTTTTCTTGCTGACACTATTTATGAGATGCCGCATCCAAACCAACCTTCTACGTGCGACTGGATTTTTGTTTTCCAGATAATCATACCCGTGTGTGTTTAAAAGTTAATCAAGGATGTTTCATACAAAATTAACAATAATTGAATGACAAATTCATCTACGGTATGCAAATCATATGTCATTAATGGATAAACCTGAATTATTTTGTTTTGTTTATGAAAAAGTATGGAACGATGCAGTTGGATGTTTTCTGTTTTGCCTGCGGGTAACTTTTCAGGTTTGTGTGGAAAAGTGTTTTTTTCGGGATGGAAGATTGGATTGTTGGGTTGTTGGGTTGATTGATTGATTGATTGTTTTGTTTTGGATCAGAATGGGGGTGTTTTGGAAAATGTGTGTGTTTTTTAAATGGGGATGTTTGATTTAAGGGGGTGTATGTTGAGAAAAGTTGATGAAATTTCTGGTTCGTAATCATATTTTGTAGAAAGAGAATAATTATTTTTAAACATTTAATTTTATTTATGTGTTAAGGGAATAATAATTTATTAAAGATAAAATAAATCTAAGTATGGATGAAGGTAATCAATGTTTATCTAAAACCTAATTTGTGTTGATTGGACACCCTGATAGCGGTTGTTGAGATTTTGTTTTATTGGAAATAGATTTATAATTTTATACTTTGAAATATGAACATAATAAAAATCTTATAAGTAAGAAAGGAGGTACATGACATAAAAAGGGTGATTATTTCGACGAAAAAAAACGTCATAAAGAATTAGTTTATAGTACAGCAAAAGTCTTTAAGAAAGGCATATGTTTTCAGGCAATGACGATCATTGTTTACTGGAAAATCAAATCAAAACAAAGTGTAAACTAATTGAACGAAACTAAAAACTTAAATTTAAACTTATGAAGAGAATTACATTATTTGTTGTTGCAATCCTTGCAGCAACGTTTACTTTTGGGCAAAGTCAGCGCTTTGCACCCGAAGAATTAGAGAAAATGGAATCGGTGCGTACAAGTCAGGAACGGACAAATCAAAAGACAGACGAAATCCGGAAAAGCAAGAACGTACCTTCTTACAATAATTTACTAAATGCTAATAAAATAAATAAAGGACTTACTTTTCCTAACGTTATTGATGTTCTCATTTTATCTCCGGATGAAGATGGAACAGAGGCGCTAAGAGCGGAACTGGCATCCTACGATCATATTCATGCGACAAGTTTTCCTCTTGCTGATTTACCCGATCTTACACTTTCTGATTTAACACCTTATCATGTTGTTATAGCTTTTAATAACAACCAATGGCTGAGTGCCGGTGGTATTGATCCCGATACTGCCGGAGATATTGTTGCCAGTTACATTGACGGAGGTGGTTTATTTGTTGAAAGCTCTTATTTAATGGATTATGCCGGCGGATGGGAGTTTGGTGGTTCTTATTACAACGACGGTTATTCAGCCTTTACGCATGCAACAGAAGATATTCAAGGTTCATTCTCGTTGGGAACCATCATTGATCCCGATCATCCTGTTCTGACAGATTTTTCAACGCTGTCAATTACTGATGGATTAATTCAGGATAATCAAGTGGCAGAAGATGCTGTTGCTATTGCTGAATGGGATAATGGAGAAATATTGGTTGCAGCGAAACCGAATGTTGTCTCCCTGAACCTTTTACCAATGGCAACCGGTATGTTGAATTTTGAAGGAGATGGGGTGGTACTCTACAATAATGCCATTGTATGGCTCATGAATAACCTTGCTGATCCGGCATCACCAGCTTCACCTGCTAATTTAACTGTTACTGCCGCAGAGATGGGAACTTTAGAAGCTTCCTTAGCATGGACAAATCCATCAGAAACTTTTGATGGCGAAACTCTTACAGAACTTGACGAAGTCCGTGTGTATCGTAATAATGAACTTGTTACTACTATTTCTGATCCTGTTATTGGTGGTGAGGAGACCTACACCGATGTTGAGATTACTTCCGCAGGTATGTATAGTTATAGTGTGCAAGGCGTAAATACTTCTGGTGAGGGACTTTCAGCTGCCGCTTCTGTTTATGTTGGCGAAGATGTACCTGCAGCGCCTGCTGAGGTAACCCTTACGGCTGACGGCAACAATGGTGTGATAACCTGGAATGCCCCCACCGAAGGACTGAATGGTGGATATATGAGCGGTACTGATCTTACGTATACCGTTGTTCGGCTGCCTGATATGGCAACAGTGGCAGAAAATATATCAGAAACAACATATGAAGATAACACTGTACCCGAAATTGGAAATTATCAATATGCTGTTACAGCTTCCAACCTCATTGGAGAAGGAGGTACAGGTTTATCAAATGCTGTGCTTCTCGGTGCTGGTGGTTATTTACTTTTTGAAGGTTTTGAAGAAACCTGGCCACCCTTAGGTTGGACCAACAGTGGATGGGGGCAAAGTACATGGGGAAGTCCTCACACAGGTGAAGAACATGCCTACAGTAATCTTGCCGGTTCAACTCTCAATACACCATCAATTGAAGTTCCCGCAGAAGGTGTATATCAATTATCATTCTTCCTTGCTGTAGAATCTTCTAATTACCCACAGGATTTTAATCTTAACATCAGTGTGGATGGTGGTGATTTTACCACAGTGGAATCTTTAACCGGATATACAAATTCTGAATACGTGGAGTTTATTGTTCCACTTGATGATTACCCTGGGCAGAACGTTGTTTTTCAATTCGAAGGTTTGACCGGAGAAGGTGGTTGGTCTTTTGGTATTCTTATCGACGATGTTTCCATTTTTGAAGTTCTGGATAATGATCTGGCCGTTACGTCCATAACGGGTAATACAACCCCATCAGTAGGTATTCCTTCTGTTTATACTGTTGAAGTATTCAATGCCGGTAGTCTGACCCAAAGTGACTATACGGTTCAACTCATGAAAGGTGATA
>CAYMLS010000494.1:0-3071 GCA_964390665.1 uncultured Bacteroidales bacterium
AGAATGATTTAATAAATGAATTGAACCAAAAAGTAAAAGAGGCAGCCCGGTTTGGGTAGTCTTATGTTAAGGTGTACTCTGATCCCTTTTTTTGTAACCAATGGCATTTATTCTTTCAGATATTAATTTCTAATATTAAAAACCTATTTTCCAGTTTTCCAAAAACAATCTCATGATTTTTAGTTGCTTTCTTGTTCCTTTTGGGCTTTTTTTTCTTTTACCAAATCAAGGATTTCTTGGTATTCCCTTTCTTTTTCAGCCCTTGTTTTAAGCTCTTTTTTTTTCTGAGCTTCACTTTGAAGTTGCTTATAAATATTTCCATTCCTTAGATAAATTGTTTTCTTCCATTGGTCAAAAAGCATTGTGTCTCCAATTACTTTATACCTCATACTGTAGGCTATAGCAAAGGAGGAGATCATAAATGCAACTGCAAGTATAAACGCTATTATAATTCTCTCATAACCTTTTTCTTGTTTCATATAAGTAAAAATTTATCTCATTCTTATTTCCACTACAACATCTGGGGTTTGATAACTACCTCGCTTGATAAACTTTTCACAAGAACCATATACTCCATGTGTATCTGCTGCTGTAACTGTATAGTTTTTTTTAGCAACTAATTCTCCTTCATGGAAATATAGAGCCAAAAACTCATCTGACATTTGGCCTGTTCTGCAATAGTGCCATTCTTCAACTCCTTTACTGAAATCACTTTTTATAGGAGCTCCCATAATAGATTCTACTTCTTGTTTAGTCATCCCTTCACTCAATTTGTAAGAGACTGAGAGGTTCTGTTGGGTGCCACAAGACTGAAATAAGAAAGCAATAATAATTAAAGATAATAGGCTAAGTCTGTTCATAATAATTAGATTAAAGTTGGTTTTTAAAATGTATGCCTAAATTAATTAAATTTTTCTTATTAAGGAATGGATTTCTTTTTTCTTTAATTTGATTACTATCTTTGAAAGAAAATGCTAAACATAGACCAAGAAATACTGAATCAGATTGCCAGAACCCAGGAAATGGCCAGCTTTGAAATGAAAGAATTTTTTTCAGCTTCTTCTTGTAAGGCTGATGAAATGGAAGAAATTCACTGCAACAATATTGACAAAGTAGTGGTCGAGCTTGGGTATAAAAATCTGATGAACGGAAGGCTATATTCAAGAATTTGGGGTGTTTTACCTCTATTCATAGAACACAAAGCTATTTCCAATTATATCACTGCCCACAATGCTTTTCACCTAAGAAAGACTTTACCAGAGGTTCAAACACCAAAAGCAGCCGCTCAGATTATGAGGAAAGAGAATCATATGCTGACTAAAGAAGAAATGGAGGCTTCTGAGGTTATTTTTGAAAAGCTTCAAAAGAATTACTGTAATGTAAAAGTTTCATCCAGTAAGAAGAATAGTAATGAGCCGGGCAACAAAGAAGCGGCCAAAAAAGAGATTCTGAGAACGATAATCAAAACAAGCAAGGAGCTGGGGATAACGCCAAAAGAAGTAGCTCAGAGAATCAACGAGAAGAAGCGCAAGGACGGAAAAGTTCTGAACAGGTAATGTTTATCATAGTAAACATAATCCCAATAGAAAAATGCAATATTTAACACATTCCATGAGAAAACCAATGATCAAAAATTAGAAGAAGCAAGGAAAGGCAGAAGTCATTCCTTTAGCTTTTCAGTCACAGATTTAATACCATTATCAAGAAGAGCTTGAATTTTTACATCATATTGAGAGTTTTCATCCATTTTGAATGACTTCTCAAAGTCTTTTAGATAATTAAGTATTTCTTTTGATCCTTTCTTGTCATCACTTTTAATACCAATTTCTATAAGCTTTCCCAGGTAAGCCTCTCTTAGTTTGTACACCTTCTCTATGAATCGTTCCTGTGCTGCTTGCAAGTCGTTATAATCATCACCTTTAACCATACTTCATTTTTAAAATTTATCCTAAACAAACTTAAAAATAATTTTAAGAGTAATCCTTTAATTAAGGTAATAACTCTCCTTTTATGGGTAAAGTTTGCCATCTTTTTAAAACAAACCGTCTTATCTTGCAAACTAAAATTATATCATCATGGCACTACCAGCACTTGCAATCGGAGGACAGTTGTTAGGACACGCTTTCCAAAACTATCAAAGTCGGAAAGCAAATCAACGATACAAGAACTTCATGAAAAAACGTGAATCTGAGCTTGAGGGAATGTTCAACCAGGAGTATTACAAGAACGCGCTTGAAACGCCGGGAGCGCAGTCAGCCCTTGCCATTGTCCGCGACCGGATGAAGGAGAACAACCAGAATTTGAATAACCAGGCAGTAAGGACAGGATCCACAGCAGAATCGTCAGCAGCATCCAAAAGTGTTAATAATCAACAAATGTCGGATTTGGTAAACCGGCTTATTTCTAAAGAAGGTAGATATAAAAGCACCATTTTAAAAGACTATATAAAGAACAAAGCTCTTATCAACCAAGAGAAAACTGATTATATGAAAACGAAGATGAATGACTGGGCAGCATTTGGACAGAATGTAGCCGGTTCTGCAACATCTGTTTTAGATTCATACACTAAAGGTTTGTATTCATCCAACCCTAATGGAGCAATTCTAAAGTAGAATAAAATAGAATGATATGCCGTTTAAAGAAGGAAAAGCAAAGACCGGGGGTAGAAAAAAGGGCACTCCTAACAAAATTACACAAACAACAAGGGAAATGATTTCTGATATAGTTGATGGCCAGCTACAGACTCTGATGAATGAAATTAACGAGCTTGAACCAAAAGAAAGAGCAGATTTTGTTGTGAAACTGTTGCCTTATGTTATTCCAAAGCTAAACAGCACCGATCCTCAAGAAAAAATATCCAGCGAGAAAAGCTTTTTACAAGAAATTTCTGATAAAATTATCTTCAAAAAAGATAGAGATTAACAAAACTTGAAAAAACCCTTGAAAGATTAAACCTCTTTATCTCTGGGTTTGTTTGCACATTTGTTTGTATAAATAAAAAAAAGCAGCATAAAGAAACCTTTATAACTGCCTGTTTTTTAATTGCTCCTCAGGTTGGACTTGAACCAACG
>CAYMLS010000495.1:0-3068 GCA_964390665.1 uncultured Bacteroidales bacterium
GTATGATCTTTAGGATCTACTAAAGAAGGAGTTATCCAATTTATATTATTATCAAACTCCAATACAGCTAATTTAATTTGGGCATCATTATTATTCTGGGCAATTTCATCAAGCATTGGTAAAATGTTGCGCATAGCTGCATTAACTGCTCCAATTCTTTCTCCGGTCATACTGCCGGATTTATCAATGATAAAAATCAGGGGCATGATTTTTTTGGGGGAATCGCTTCTTTCTAATAGCTCGTTCATAAATCTTATATTTTAATATTATTGTTTATGATTATGTTATTTCTGCTTGAATATTATTGGGCAAATGCAATTTTAAACCAGGTTTTACCGGCATCATTGTTTCCGGCTCCACAGATATTTGTTTCCCGGAGGGAGTAATCACCCTCCAGGCCACTGATGATATGTTTTTTATTGCCCAGATATCTGGTTCGCTTTCCTTAAACATTACCTGCCCTATTGGCTTATTGTGAGTCCCAATATAAATTGTTTTTTTGGGGCTCAATCCAATGGTGTCCGAATTAGCTATTTTTATGGCATACTTTGGTTTTTCTCCATCTTTCAGAAATCTCTCTCCACCTTTTTTATCTATTAAAAGGATATTTCTAAGTTCAACTACAGTTTTCTGCCATTCCCGTAAATTCGGTCTTTTGTTATTGTCTATAGGATTCTTAATGCTGTCCTGACTAAAGGCCTTTATGAATGCATTTTTTAAAACTGATGGGTAAAGAGGCCATAATTTAATAGAATTTTTATGCACACCTGCTACTGGCCTGTTCATATCTATGTTGGGGTCAAGTATAAATATCGGGCCTGAGCCGTAAATTTTACGCTCAAAAGATGCTGACAACAAAGGAACTGATAGGTGTCTTTTACCTTCCAGTGGATGGTCTGTAAAAAACAACCTGAATAAAATTATTGCAAGTGAAAAGCAATCGCTATAAGTGCCTGGTTTGCTTTCCCCTAAAACAACTTCCGGAGCCATGTATCTCATTTTTCCGGCAATTCCTAAGTTATAACCATGTGCGGTAACATTATCATTATCACATATTAACACATCACCGGTTTTGGGGTTTACAAAAAAATTACCTTCATTTAAGTCCTGATAACTTAAACCGGTAATATGCAAAGCTTGAAAACCGGCGCAAATATCAACCGCTGCATTAAGCATGGCATTTATTGTTGAAAAACGGACTGTATTGTTAAGAAAATCCCCAAAATCAAAATAATCATCAGGTTTTAATTGCATTACATATCCGTAGCTGCCATGTTGTTTTCTTGTAAGCATCAAAGGCCATAAAAAAAGCTTCGATTTTGCCGGGTTCCCATTACTGATGTTTTTTTTTAGATTGTTATAAAATGAATCACCCGGTACAGGGGGTATATACCACTTGAGAGCATATTTGTTTCCCTGAAATTCGCACAGATAAACAATCCCCTGACCACCGCGTCCTAATTCTTTTAATACCTTTATTTGTCCTCCGCTTTCGAGGTCAACTAAGGTGCCTTGTTTTAATTCTACCATATTATTGATTTTCTTTGGTTTATTTTTACTTAATCGAAAACAAGATATAACTCAGGTTATAGTGAACCAATCCAAGCCAGGAAGAAAAATATTGCAACTACAATTAAAGTTTGTTTCCAGTACTTTCCCAGAAATGTGGTTCTGATCTGTTCATCGAAAGGTACGTCTCTCAGGTAATGCTTTTCATTCGGCGATTCCTGACAATAAGTGCCTTTGGGGTCTCTGTGTTTACAGTGGATACATTCTGTCATGATAATTGATTGTTGTGTTAAACAAAGACTGATAAATGCTTTCTGTTAAAATTCATTAACTATAACAACTCTTTCCATATAATCCAAAAGTTCGACTTTTAAATGAAGGCTTGCTACCTTTAAAACATTGCCTTAACAATGATATACCCCAAAAAACCCAATATAAGTACCTTCCCTATTTTAGTCTTCCACAACTTTCCTACATAGGATTCATGCCATTTTACTCCATTGCCTCCCCTGGTTTCCCAGTCGTGGCCCCACAAAGGTTTGGATGGGCATTTGGCAGTGTATTCAGGTCCGTTTCTGCGTTGTCCGCAGTTTTTGCATACTTTGTGATCTATCATTTTCTTTTAGCCTATTTCTGTTAACTTTTTATTTAAGAGAAAAGGGAGAAGCATACCTTCTCCCTGAATGTTTTTTGGGTATTACAAATGAACAATCACCCAAAATTTTTATTCCACTCAGTCTGACAATAACTGCAACAGAATCTTTCTTTTACCATGAACCCTCCATTGTTAACACCTGTCCCAAATGGTATTTCGTCTTCACACCAGCAGCAAATCCAGTTACCCATTAAAGTCCGTTTATTTTTCTTTAGTGCCATAATCAATAATATTTAAAATATCCCCTACTCTGTTTTTAGCTTTTCGGGTTCCGCTTGTTTTTTAATTTTAATCCATAAATTATGTCCTTGTATTATATACCGTCCATGTCTTCTGATTTTAACCGTGCTAAGATATCTATCAATTCAATCCCATTTCTCCGTAAATCACTGAATTATATTTTTGTTTTAACGTTTTTGTGGTTATTTTAGGAATCAGATTTATGTTTCTGATTATCAAATTATTGCTGTAAATGGTTTTATTTAATAGTTTAAAATTCAAAAGTAAAATATATAAAACTATCAAATTTAACAATTTAGTGAAAGGGGTGTATTTTTAAGTGAAAGTAGGTTATGGGCTAGTAAACGGTGCGAATTTGGGTTTTTTACCGCGAAGGTGGGGAGACGCGGAGTTTATTTGGAATTGATCTCAAGAGGATATAAAGTAAAAATCGGGAAACTATATGATCATGAGATCGATTTTATTGCCATCCGTAATACAGAAAAACTATACATTCAGGTATCTTACATGTTGAATAACAGTAAAGTTGTTGAACGGGAATTTGGCCCGCTTGAATCAATACCGGACAATTATCCAAAACTTGTTCTATCAATGGACAAACACTTTGGCAGTTTTAGCCCTGAACCCAACCGATACCATTTCCTAATATAAAATGATGCCACCC
>CAYMLS010000496.1:0-3061 GCA_964390665.1 uncultured Bacteroidales bacterium
GCGGTGCCGGGCATGCCCCATGGCTCCCCCGGCATGGAGACCGGCCGCCAGCAGGTGGTCGAGCAGTTCGACGTGGCTATACTTGGTGATAAACGGCTGGGTCCAATTCTCAGCGACTTCATGCCCCATGTTGAGCGCAGGTACCTGAAAATTTTTAAACAGGCAGTGGAGGATGGCATTGGTGCCAGGCTCCTTGAACTAATCAACGAAGATGCAGCCATTCGCACAGCCACCATTCACACCCTGAAAAGCAGTTTCAGGCAAAACAACGGCTTCGACCATACGTCCGATTATGTGGTGGATTGCTTTCTGCTTGCATTAGGCTGGGTTGATAGTGCTCAGGAGCAAGCACCCGAAACTGCAGTATTGGGAAATGGTTTAAGTATCCTGAAAGTACAACTGGAGCAGGCAATTTCCGATAATCGCCTGAGCAAAGACGAGATTAACATGCTTTTTGGCATAGGTAGTAGTTTGGGCATGGCTGACCTGGATATAGCCACCATGATCGATGAAGCCATTAAGCAAAAAGGCCTTAAACCAGCAAAGACTGTTCAGAAAAAAGATAAAACCCCCAAAGAAATTCTATGTTCTTGTGATTGGAGTTTAAAAACATTTTCAAAAACTCATTCAAAGCAAACACCTGTAAGTCAAACAAATAAATCATCCGGGTTTGCAACCATAAAAATCGGATACCACATTTGGATGAAACACAACTTGAATGTTGACAGGTTCCGTAATGGCGAACCTATTCTCCAGGTAAAATCGAATTATGAATGGATAGAAGCAGGTAAGGAAGGTAAACCAGCCTGGTGTTATTACGATAACAAACCTGCAAATGGAAAAAAATATGGCAAATTATATAATTGGCATGCAATTAATGACAGGCGCGGCTTGGCACCTCAAGGATGGATTATACCATCTAATCGTGAATGGGAAGATCTCGTCAGCTCTCTGGGACTTCTAAGGAATACAACGGGAGGTTCAATGCTGAAAAGCTCTTACGGATGGAATGATAATGGAAACGGAACCAACGAAAGAGATTTTTTTGCACTTCCTGGAGGCCATCGTTTATTCTTTGGCGATTTCTGTAATATAGGTTTAACCGCAAACTTTTGGACGAGTAATGAGAACTCTCAAGATAGCGCATGGAGCAGAAAACTAAGCTATAAATATGATAATATTTTACTTGGTTTTGATAAAAAAGGTAGCGGTTTTTCCATTCGTTGTATCAAGGATAAAGATTGATCAGCATCCTAAAATTAGCGCAAAACTCTTTGAAATATTATGATTAATCAACCCCAAATAAATCATTTTCTTATGAACCCTAGACAAGAAAAATGCCCACTTTACAGAAAACACCACAATATCATTGATGGGGTTTATACAATATTAAGACCTGAAACCTGGGAAGAAATCCCCATTATTGAAGACATTGACGCTGAAGATGATACGGGAGAACTACTTGCTATGCTTAATGATCTTAAAGTATACAATTCGGCAGATTTCCCGGAGCTTATAAAGCCTACCGGTAAGCACAATATTGAAGAAACGATTTTTATCATGGTTCACAAAAATAAGTATTACCTCGTTGAAACTCAAGGAGAGGATACTATTAAGTTTGCTACGGAAATTACTAATCTGCCTTGGATAAAGGAACTCAATAAATCACTCAATACTTAAAATATGAACTGGCTGGAAAAGATTACACCGGAAAACTTTGATAAGAGTTTTGACATTAAACAAGTATTAACCCAAAGCGCATTTTACCCCGCATCGGGCACAGATGGAAGTCATATCCCGATATTTACCAAAATGGGTATCCTTAGTTTCGTTAATGTGGATTACTCAATACCAAAGGAAAAGGTTGAAGAAGCAATGAAGCAGGACTTTATCGGAGTGGGTTACACTCTAATTGGGTTAAAACATATCCATAAAGAAGAAATTACACCTGATGGCTTCAGTCCAAAAGCAAGCATACCATTTAATGCGCACGAAAAACATCGTATGGCAAGTCTTACTTTTGTAAAAGAAAGGATGTTGGCCAATAATTTTACACCATTTGCGATTTGGGGCGTGTATGAACTTAACCATGAGAAAACAAAACAAACACACAATAAAGCAAAGCGATTCTCTCTTTTGCATATTGGTGGTGAGGCATGTGCCACATATGATGCAACTTATTTAAATAACTGCATAAAACCTGAGGGAATTGCCATTATTCGGCCATCTGAAGGTTATGGTGACAATTGGACACTTTTTACTAATCCCGAATTCCGGCTGCATAAAATGTTGATGATGAATTGCAGCAAGACAGAAAACAATATGCCCAGGTATTTACTGACTGGGAATACAATGACACAAGGATCTTTTTGGCCTAATTATAATTACTTAAGTCAGGAATATTCTGATGATCTTTCCATGCTATATTTATTTCAATACGGGAATGATTAATAATTCTCTATCACATTATACTCATTACCCAATGTTACTCTGCGCACCTTGGTACGCACTCCAATGGAGCATCATACAAAGAACTATTATTACGGAATGACATTATCCGAATTAATGATGCAGGCAACATAGAAAAAGTAGAAATACACTAACCTTAGATTCAGAGCATTGCTTGTGATTAAGGAAGAAAAAGTGATCGCTGCAAATGGTATTTTTTAGCAACAAAATATTAGAGAAAAGGTGGCGGCGGAATTGAGTATTTCATATAAAATGATGACTTTGCTGGGTTTTTGAAAAATCCACTTATGCCTTATCGCTTGATAGGTAGAATGGGCAACTACTTACTGTCGACTACCAAACAAACTCCGTGCGGTTGAAAACATCATTTCACACCGTTTACTAGCCCAAAACCAACTTTCACACAAAATTACACTCCTTTCACTAATTCGTTAAATTTAATAATTTAAGATATTTTACCTTAGCATTTTAAACCAATAAAATAAACCATCCACCGTAATATTTTGATAACCAAAAACATAAATGTCAAACCTAAAAAAAACTACAAAAACGTTAAAATTAAAATATAATTCAGTGATTTACGGAGAAATGG
>CAYMLS010000497.1:0-3052 GCA_964390665.1 uncultured Bacteroidales bacterium
TCTCTCGTTGGAAAAAACGAGAACCGGATTAATCAAATGATAGACAAATGATAAATTATCCTTAACTTGCGAAATATTTCGCAACGAATATTTTCGCAATTAAAGATTTTACTGTATGCTAAAGAACCCTTTCAAATTTGGAAGCATCGTTAATGAACCTTATTTTACCAATCGGGTAAAGGAGATAGAGCAGGTAGTATCGGTGTTAAACAGCGAAAACCATCTGGTGTTGATCAGTCCACGGAGGTATGGCAAGTCCAGCCTCGTTTTCAAGGTGGTGTCAGAATTAAAAAGACCTCTGATTGCACTCGACCTTCAGATCGTTACCAGTACATCAGATCTGGCGGCGCTGTTACTCAGAAGAATATACCGGGAGTTTCCCATGGAGCGCGTCCGGCAGTATGTAAAAAACTTCCGGGTAATTCCAACCATTAGCATAAATCCTGTATCGAATGAAGTGGACATCAGCTTTCAGGCGGGTAGCGAAGACCTTTCATTGTTGGAAGACGTTTTGAACCTCCTGGAAAAACTAAGCCCAAAAAATAAACGGATGATTGTCGTTTTCGATGAATTTCAGGAGATTGAAAAAATAGACACCCGGCTGCTGAAACAGTTCCGCTCAATTATGCAGCACCATCAAAAGGTAAATTATGTTTTTCTGGGTTCGCAGGAGTCGCTTATGCGTGAAATATTCGAAAAGAAGAAATCTCCGTTTTACCATTTTGGGTGGGTGATGAACCTTGAGAAGATACCTTTTGAAGAATTCCGTGATTTTCTAACCCATAATTTTAAGCTGATCCTGCAGGAACCTGAGATGTTATCTGAAAAGATATTAACGATCACCGGCTGCCATCCATACTATACGCAACAGCTGGCATGGCTGGTTTGGGAAAGGGTTCGCCGGGAGGATAAAGCACAAAACATGCTGGAAGGCGCCGTTGATGAGCTTCTTCGCACCCACGACATGGACTATGAGCGCATCTGGATGAATTTCAATAAAACCGACAAAAAGATGCTTATTGGACTGTCATTTTCTGAGTTGTCGCCACTTTCAGAGGAGTTTTTAAGGGAATATAATCTGGGGGCTTCCAGTACCTCTTTCAGCACCCTGAAAAGGCTTGCACAGAATGGGTATGTAACCCGGGTAAAAAATAATTATGAAATCGATGATCCGTTCTTCAGGATGTGGATCAGGCAGAGACGAAAAGCCTAACATACAAAGCGTTTGGATGTTTCGCCTTAGTGGCGGGTCACCGATTTTGTACTTATTCGTATCCCAATTTGAGAAAATTGGTGCCATCATTTGTGCTAATTTGTGGATCATCTAAACACCAAACAATAATTCCGTCTGAGAACGAGACACAGAAAAAAACATTTACCCTGTGGAATTCACGAAGTGAATATTCCATCAGGGATTTACCCTGTGGAATCACGAAGTGAATATTCCATCAGGGAGGAACAAAAAAATACACTTCATTCTTCATTAGCTGTGCTGAGCGAATCCGAAGGATGAATCCTCACACGCTCTCCGTACTTGTATATATCCTCTGCAAAATCACACCTCTCAAGATTAACAATATCGATTTCTCTTTTCATCAATTCTGACCATCGGGCATAGAGGTCTAACCGACTATCCACGAGGTTTTTTACTGCGATATCGATGTCTGATGAGGAATGAAATGCTCCCTGTTTTAAAATACTTCCAAAAAGGTAAATTTCCGTTTTGTGATGTTCTTTCAGGTAGGATTGCAGAAGTCCAGAGACTTTTTTATACATAAAAAGACGCTCCCTTTCTCTTTCAGCATACTTTTGTTTCTGTAGGCGAATATGATATTCTTTTATTTTTGAAATCGGAATTTGCATGGTTTAGAATGATCATTTTAACTAATGTCAGCAAGAAAACTCCTGCTTTTTGTGTCTTTGACAAGAAATCGTCAAAGACAAGGATTTCGTCTTGTTCTTTCAACGAGATGAACCGGGCATGACAAAAATTTTGACACACACGCACATGATTATAATTCGTGGCAATGTAAAACATGCAGTCAGATTGCTGGCGAGCTCTCTCGTTGAAAAAACGAGATCCGCTTTAATGAAATTATAATCAGATGAACATAAGGAGGCTCGTTAAAATTAACGAGATGACTGATTCAAAAACGAGAATAACGCAGTATTTGGCGTTTTCTTGCAAAGACTAACTATCCATTTCTTTTAAAAAAAGGGAGAATCTGTCCATATCTTCGATGATAAAAGAAAACTTTTCATTCAGTTTTTTCTGAATCAAAACCAATTCATCTTCATCTAATATATAATCGTAATCATGTCTGATAAAATGCCTGAACCCACGAAGTTTATTGAGCAATACGAGACTCTTTTCCGATATAAGGGATGGTCTGATATCAGGAACTTCAGCAGACATAATTTTCAACAATTCCAGATGATAACGGCTATGATCCTCTATGGAGTTTTCAAAGGATGAAGCCACAGATTTCAGGAAATCTTCATAGGCAGTGTAAAGCTGCTGCACTTTAAGGGCAAAAACATACTTGTTTTCATAAACGGACAAATCCAACCTTTTGATTTCTTCAAACAGTCCGCAAGCTATAGATTTTTGCCTGGTAGCGTATCCCTGCAATATCCTGAACTTTTCCATTGGTTGTTGTGGATTAAAAATTTCCATAAATATACGATGATTCGTTTTCAATCCCAAGGGGTAAGAAGTAAATAATTACAGTGGCGGAATTCAGAAACAATCCTGCAAGTCCGAAGGACTTCAATGTGAATAACCCCGGGTCCAACCTCCATCGGTCCTATCAACCCGGTTGCCCGTCGTATAACGACTCCCAGTTCATCGGTCGTTGCCCGTCTTCCAACGACTTCCAGCTCGTTGGACAACTAAAAAAAGTAACGCTCACATGCACATCACCCGGGAGTCATCAAACACCCTTTTATTCGCCCTCACTGAGGGCGATGACGGGGGGTGTGAACATTTTTCTATCGCTATTTAGTGTCAGCAAGAAAACCCACGATTTTATCTGTGCTTGATAAAGAAAGC
>CAYMLS010000498.1:0-3042 GCA_964390665.1 uncultured Bacteroidales bacterium
TCTTTGATCAGGTTGTTTTTCAGATCATAGACAAAATAGCCATTCCTGTCCAGCAGAATAGTACCTTTGGTACCATGAATGGTAGCTCCTCTGCCCCGGTCATGATGCAGGAAGCGGTTGCAACTTCTGCCTTCCCAGGTGATCATTTTATTACCTGGGTATTCGTAATTGACTACCTGGGTATCATAAAATTCCCAGTCATCATTGTAGTGAAACCTACCACCTGAAGAGCTAACCTTCTCGGGGTAACCAACTCCTAAAGCCCAACGGCAAATATCTATTTCATGCAGCCCGTTATTATTTACTTCACCGGTACCATAATCCCGGAACCAGTGCCAGTTGTAATGCACCCAGATATCCTGGTAAGCCTGCCGGGGAGCCGGGCCCTGCCATAGTTCCCAGTTGAGCCAGCCGGGTACTTCCGCTTTCTGGCCATGGCCTATCGGTCCGCGGCCACTGGAAAACCAGGCTTTACCCATATAAACATCTCCAATAATGCCATCTTTTATATCTTTTACAGCCTGAATGGAGGTAGGAGCCGAACGTTGTTGATTGCCCATTTGAATCACCCGGCCTGTTTTTTCTTGTACTTTAAGTAACATCTCTCCTTCGTAGGGGTTATGGCTACATGGTTTTTCAACATACACGTCTTTGCCTGCCTGTGCTGCCATAATAGCCATAGGTGCATGCCAGTGATCGGGGGTAGCGATTGCCACGGCATCCACATCTTTATCTTCCAGTATTTTTCTAAAATCTTCTTCCATTTTGGGTTTATGGCCAAATAGCTCTTCAGCTTTTGTGGCTCTTTCACTTAATGTGTTACTGTCCACATCGCATATATATGCAGCGTGAACATTAGGTATTTCTGATGCTGATTTAATCAAGGCCCTGCCCCTGCCATGCATGCCGATAAAAGCGAAATTTAACTCTTCATTCGCACCTATAATATTTCTGTAGCTTTTAGCCGAAGCTTTAATACCTAAAGTAATACCTGCAGCTCCTAAAGTTGCTTTTTTTATAAAATTTCTTCTGTTCGCTTTCATTATGATAAGTATTTATTTATTGATTAAACTTTTTAGTGTTCTTTAACTACTCCACATCCACTCTGAGCAAACCTGCCACCCGGAAATGATTCTTCACATTATAATTTTCGTAACTGGTGTCCTTAAACGGATCCAATCCTTCAAACTTCAAGTAGGTGGGTAAAGCAGTTCCTTCAATCACGGTGGTATCGCCCTGGTTAATGACCAGACCAAATTGATTGGCATGAGGCAAATCACGGGAGGCATTGCCCTGCTCATCAAACCGGGAACGAATTCGTTCCTGACCGGTCATGGAAAACCGGCTGTCTGAACATTTGACTACAAAATTAGTGGTGGGCTCGGGTGGTATCTCCGCTGTGCGCGACTGGTTGTAATATGCCGATAGCAGTTCTGTTTTGCCTGCGTTTTCGGTTTGCACAAATACACCGGCATGTTCGCCGTATTTTTGGGAAATCAGCCACAGATTCCCGCCATTGTTTACCACCAGCGGCTGGTGCGCGATATCCGTATGCCCCAGCCATTCAATATCAAATTGCCGTCCCCATACATTCTGGTGGTTGAACTGCAGCATGACGTCGGTGGATGGACCAATATAAACAAACTCGATGTTGTTGAAGAATACATTGCTTCCGGCGGCATCTTCACTGTTCCGGTAAATGAGCGGAGCGTGGATGCATCGCAAATCCTCCAGCACCACATCCTGTTCCGAGTTATTTTGAAACAACAGAAAATCTGCCTGGTCGCCACCATCGGCAGTAAACAGGAATCCTCTGAAAATGAAACTTTCCACTGTGCCGGATTCTAACTGAAAGACTGGTTTCTTCTTTGTTTCCATTTTTCTGTTCATACTGAATTCTTCCACTACGTGAATTTCCGACATGTATCCGAAAAGCAACTCGAGATTTTTAGCTCCGTCCCCGTTTATAACAATTGTTTCCGAAATGCGCAGCGGTTCAGTGTTGAGGATACCGACGAACCGGGCCCCGCTGTTGACGGCTGATTGCAGTAATTGCGTATCGTCTTCTGCTTTTGTCGGATCGACCACCGCCCACGATGTGCTGATTTCTGCACTACCGTCATTTAAATCATTTTCCGAAATGACAGTGTAATCTCCCTGTTTCAACATTTCCATAGCATCGGCCGGCATCTGCGGACTTGCTTTCACCGGCAACATCAGCGATTGTTCAGGAGCATCGCCAAGCGTATAAATTACATTATCCTGTTGCCGGTCGGTTTGCCCATGCACACTCACATATTCTTCTCCGTATATCGTTCTTCTTGCACCGTGATCCAGGATAAATCGTTCGCCATAACCAGTGGTTTGAATACCGCGCAGGTAAATATGTCCTCTTTCAATCACCACCGCAGGATTTTCTGTTTCCACACCTGAAGTAAGTTTTGCATTGATTAAAGTCAGATGCGGCGCACCGCCATGCTCGGTATTGAAATAATCATCATCGTGCAGCAGAATCGGCGTTACGTCCGGTTCATCCTGTTCGCTGGTAAAATTCTCCAGGCCAATTTGCTTGTCGGCCACAGAAATACCCACTCCGCCGGCATTTTGGTTGCGGACGGTAATATCCTGGAAAGTAAAAACCTCACCCCAGGGGTCGATGATTTCCACTCCCTTATCGAAACCTTCCACGGTTACATTATCCACAATGCCCGGTCCGGTGTTGCGCTGCACAAAGGCAAAACCCACTTTCCCGCCTTCGCCGACAGCTTTGATGGTCAGGTTGCGGGCGGCGCCAATGTTGGACACACCGTAAGAAAGCCCGATGGTGTGCGGCTGGTCGGCAGGTGAATGGATGGAAAGGTTGGTGACGAACAACTGAAAATTATCGTTGCCCTGGTAAGTCTCCGGATCGTATTGAACCACTTGCACGATGGGTTTTGGTAACGTGTCGCTGCCGAAAACTCCGATTTCGCCAGCACTTTTTAACTCGAGGGTGGTTGCATTTTCTCCGGCGCCATGCAGCCAGATAAAGTGTTCTTTTCT
>CAYMLS010000499.1:0-3042 GCA_964390665.1 uncultured Bacteroidales bacterium
AACATGATCGCACCGGAAATTCTGGGTGGAGTGGAAGTATTGAAAGCCAATACGGCCGACAGAGATGCAGACGGGTTGGGTGGTACAGTTAACCTTATTTTGCGTGAGGCGCCCTCTGATTTTAAATTGAATTTTGGAGCGATGACTGGTTACAGCGGACAAACCAACGAATTAGGAAATTACAAATTTAATTTCCACGCCAGTAACCGTTTTTTTGACGATAAGGTGGGTGTGATGCTTTCCACCAATGCCGAACTTGCTGAGCGTAACTCCGACAGATTCATAGTAAACTATAATGTACAGGGAGTACCCAATTACGAAGCAGGTGAAACATTTATAAAACCCTGGGTAGATAATGCCACAATACAAGCCAATATTGAGGACAGAACCAGGGCGGGTGGAAGTGTCTTATTAGACTGGAAACCTAATAATAAAAGTACCATAAAGTCAAATAATTTCGTTGGATACCTCAACCGCGATATTTTTGACCGTACAAAAGGTTATTCCCTTTCCAATAACCGGATAAGCATCAGGCAATACCAAAACCAGATATCACAACTCCTTTATTCCAATTCCCTTGAAGGTGAGCATCTGTTATTTGGTTCAGTATTGAACTGGGGAATGTCGCGTGCACAATCTGTTAATGAAAGACCTTATGCCCACAGGGTTGATTTTCGCTCTTTGTCAACGTTTAATAATTATGCACAGGGAAACTCATTTGATATTGAGCCTCCTGAATTGATTCCCCGGCCTGAGAATCTTAATGAACACCTGGATCGTTATTATTTTTACGATGGAAGATTCAGACCTTATAACTCAACAGAAGTTGAATCCGGCATATTTGCTGATTGGCAAACACCATTTAAATTTGGTGATCTGATCTCCGGGTATGTAAAAGCCGGGGGTAAATTCAGGTTTAAAGACAGATCGAGGTCCAATGAGTTGTATGCCAGGCGATTGGATCTGCCTTCAGGTGTAAACAACTTCATGGAACAATATCCTGATTACATTCAAACCACCGAAGGTGTGGTTGGTCGGGTATCTATGCTGAATTTCCTTGATCAGAGCTATGAACCCGGTACCTTCCTCAACGATCAGTTCCAGTACCTGAATGTAACCGAAGTTTTGGATATGGACATGGTCTCGCAGGTGTATGATGATTTCCTGGAAGACTATTACCATTTTATAGCAGCAGGAGCACAGAATGACTACAAAACACGCGAATCAATCCTTGCCTACTATCTCATGTCTGAGATCAAAATTGGTGATTACATCACTTTCATCCCTGGTGTAAGGGTTGAAACCACCGATATCGAATATGAGGCATTCATTGCTGATGCTATCCCTGATGATCTGGGAATACCAGCAGATGTAAACTTTCGTGATACAGTTGCTACCAATAACTACCGTAATATTTTACCTCAGATACATTTACGGATCATGCCCACGGATTGGTTTGACATCAGATTGGCCTATACAAACACCTTGTCAAGGCCCGATTATAATCAGTTGGCACCCAAAAAAATTATTAACCCAGCTGATCGGTCAGTGCAATTAGGTAATACCAACCTTCATCCTGCCAAGTCAGAAAACTTTGACCTGATCTTGACCCTGTACCGTCCCAATTTCGGATTGGTTACCCTGGGAGGATTTTATAAGCGGATCGATGGGTTTTTGTGGGACAGGGAAGCGATCGTGGTTGAAGGAACCGAAACGGATCCTGAGGTATTGGCACTTCCGGAAAGTGCACGTGGTTTTGAAGTGGATTATCCGTTGAATAACACCAATGAATCATACATCGCTGGTTTGGAGTTTGATCTTCAGTCGAATATGAATTTCCTACCCGTAAAGGGATTTGTATTTAACCTGAACTTTACAGTAATGGAATCGGAAACAAAATACAATGAAGCACTCATTGTACGAACAGAGAACCCGGATTTTGGCGTCGTGCCCGGAGCACCAAGAATATTGCTTGTGAATCAGGATACTGCTTATGTTGACCGCCTGCTCCAACAACCCAGCTATCTGCTCAATGCAGGTATTGGATACGATAACCGCGATTGGGGACTTTCTGTAAGACTTTCATTTAACTATCAGGACGACATCCTGATCCGCGAGCAAAGAAGACCGGATGGCGCCGACAGGGAAGGAACAGTGGAGTTCTACAGATGGGATTTTCAGTTGAACCAGGATATTACGGAAAGACTTTCTGTGAATGCCAATGTGGCCAACATATTTAACCAACCCGACAAATCAGTGCGATTAATAACAGGTTATATCAGAGACCTGGAGTACTACGGACTTATCGCACAGATCGGACTCAGATACGACTTATTCTGAGGTGAATACCCCTTTATTTTGAATAATTACAGGGTCCACTCCAAAAAGTTATTGTCCACAAATTATGCGAATTGACATCAATTATAATGCATGATATTCAGATAAATAAAAACATGGTAATTGCACGAATTTCTCCGAAAACGAGTTTTCGGAATGGACTCATTATATAAAATACAATATTTCTACTGTTAGATTTTTTAAATCAATTATTATCTCAATCTATTAAAATTAAAACCAATTATTATGAAAAAGTATCTCTACAACTTTATTTTTTTATCAATACTACTAACAACGACAACAGGTTTTGCTCAAAAAGACGTGGTTGTTGTTGAACCGGATGCCGGCATCAATATCGGTGCCCTAAACCAGGCTATTGAAGGAACTGCTGATCCAGACAACACGATTTTCGAGCTCAGAAGAGGCGGGGTGTATTACCTCAATGGAACCATATCCTTTGAAGGATTTACACTTCACATCAGAGCAGAAGAAGGAACAGGCGTGAAACCTGTATTACAACCCGCAGTTGATGAGCAGGGTAATGTGGGCAGGCACTTCTCTGCCAGTGGTGGTCTGATCCTGGAAGGGGTTTATCTGCAGGGAAGAAGTGAACTGGGGTCTGTTATTGATCAACCGGTCAGAGTAACCGGTGATGACACCAGGGTGATCATTGATGATTGCTTTTTCGATTATTGCACTTCCAGT
>CAYMLS010000500.1:0-3040 GCA_964390665.1 uncultured Bacteroidales bacterium
CGCTTTCTTTATCAAGCACAGATAAAATCGTGGGTTTTCTTGCTGACACTAATTACGGGCAACGGACAGCATTGCCTTTTTCCCTTTGATTGTATTTCTGCTCATGCCTTTCAGTACTTTTTTCACCTGTTTTTCATCGATTTCAAAGTAGCTGAAATGGTCGAACATGTCAATCACACCAATATCATTGCCTGATATTTTGCATTCGCCGGTAATGGCGCCCACAATATCTCCGGGTCTGATCTTGTCTTTTTTACCCAGACCGATCTGCAATTTTATTTTTGGGGAATTCCCACTGCTCTCATATTTTCTTTTTCCTTTCCCGTTGCGGGTCGTATTGTCTCTGAACTTTCTGTCGCCTCTTGTGTCATCGCTGTATTTTTCTTTTCTGCGGGTTTCCGGTCGTGTTTTTTCAATTTTCAGACTGATACCCTGATCGTCTAATTTGCTTTTCAGCAGGCAGGCAGCAAGGGTATGCGGATCAAAACCTCTGGCGTACATTTCACTTAAAACCTTTTCGTAATCTTTCAGGTTGTTTTCAGTAGCAATGTTGATCAGGCGGTTTTCCAGTTTCAGCAGATTGGCATTGAGGATCTCCGCGGCATCGGGTACTTTTGCTTTTTCGATATTCATTTTGATAAACCGTTCCACTTCCATGATCTTTCGGTCATCTTTTCTGGATTCGGCAAAGCTAAACGCCTTTCCCACTTTTCCTGCCCTGCCGGTTCTTCCGATACGATGCACGTAATATTCATTATCGTGTGGCAAGTCAAAATTGAAAACAGCATCCACATTGTTCACATCCAAACCTCTGGCCGCCACATCGGTAGCCACCAGTACATTGATCTCGGCCTTTTTAAACCGGTTGAGAACCTGGTTTCTTTGTGCCTGGCTCAGATCGCCATGCAGCGATTCTGCCATTTGTCCGGCTTTGCGCAATTCTTCACTGATGCTGTCTACCCTGGCTTTGGTATTGCAAAAAACCAGTGAAAGTTTCAGTTCGTGCATCTGAATAAGGTTATTGATCAGGCGGGTTTTCTTTTCTCCCCGGGTTTCGAAGTACACCTGCTCGATGGTCTTGGCCGTTACATTCTGGTCAGACACCTTGATGATCCGGGGATTGTTCAAAAATTTCCTGCTGATGTCCTGTATTTGTTTCGACATGGTTGCCGAGAACATGGCAGTTTGTTTTTCTGCGGGGGTATCGAGCAAAATGGTTTCAATATCCTCTCTGAAACCCATGTTGAGCATTTCATCAGCTTCATCAAGGATGGCGATTTTGAGATTTTGCAGTTTGAGGCTGCCTCTTCGCAGGTGGTCCATGATGCGTCCCGGAGTACCGGCAACAATCTGAGCACCCTCTTTCAGTCCGCGCATCTGGCGGCTCATGGAGTCGCCACCGTAGATAGAAAGCACTTTGATGCCTTTGATGCGTGATCCCATTTTTTCGATCTCATCTGCGATTTGCACGCACAGTTCACGAGTAGGACAAAGGATAAGCGTTTGTACGTTTTTATCAGAAGTATCCGTTTTTTCCAGCACAGGCAGTCCAAAAGCAGCAGTTTTGCCTGTACCCGTTTGTGCCTGTCCGATCATATCGTCTCCGGAAAGCATGACAGGGATTGATTGTTCTTGTATAGGCGTGGGAATTTCGTATCCCATCGCGGTGATTCCTTTCATGATCTGTTCGCTGAGGAAAAGGTCAGAAAATTGAATTGGTTGATTCATAAATAATGGATTGTTTAAAGCAGGCAATGTATTGTTTCTTGCCGGTTGTTGTAATTGTAAAATTGTTGGAATTGTATGAAAGGCAGGTTGGGGGTAAACGGGTCAGATGATGAATGTATCTTAAGCAAAAACCGGCCGTGTATGTTTATCGTTTGCAAACAGATTTGCATTGATGGGCATTGAAAAGCATTAAAAGATCAATAAGTTTAACAGAGTACATAAGAAAAGATTAGATTTAAAAAATCGCATCCGGCTCTTACCACACTGTTTATCAAAACACTACAAGCCAAACGCTAAAAGACGTGCAAAGGTAGCACAAAATAAGACAGGTTTTACAAACTGTTGCAAACAAATTATTATTACTGCCATCATGACAACGAATAAGGGTTTGCAAACGCAAATCATATATTTTCCTGTTGATAGTACTTCAAAAAAAATATTTAAGTCTATGAGTCCATTCTAAAAAGTATATTGTCCAAAATTGCACGAACCGTAAGCCCGACGAAGTCAATTCCGAAAACAAGTTTTCGGAGTGAACCCATCGTTAATTTTTAAGAACCTTCCCTGAAACTCCCGGTAAAAAATAAAGCAACCCATGCAACATGGCAAACGGAAAAAGTACGATTCCTGCCAGTTGCATCCACACTTCGTAGAAAAGATTGCTGTTTTGATAGGGTCGACCCTTGATTCGCGAATACAATGCACTGAAGGACAACCCATAAATATTGGCCGCCTGCATGATCTGAACAGCGGCCAGTATGATATCCGCTTCTTTTTTACCATAGGTTTTTTCTATACTTTCAAATGCATCCCTGTTTGGATATCCCCTTTGATCGGCAAAATGTCTGGCAAAAAGAACCGCCTTGATCTGCCCGGTTTCCAAAAGTTGATCTTCTGCGGTGAGCAGATCATCGATCTCTTCTTTATCCAATCCCTTTTTCAGGGCAAGATAAGTATGGGCATAAGAGCATGCTGCACATCCATTAACTTCTGTAACAGCAAGTTGCAGTCGCTCTATGAATTGCTCGTCTATTTGCTTGTTTTTGCGGTTGATCAGCAAAATAAACATACTGTGAGGGATCCGCACAAAAGAAAGATACATTTCCCGGGTACTGAATTTCTTTTTGTATGTTTGTCTTGAAACAATTGATTCCGGTAAACTTAATTTGCTGAGCATGATGAAAGGGGTTATGATTGTTAATGCTGATTAAAAATTGCGCAGGGTAAACAAAAGCGGGTGGAAAAAGATCAGACAAAACGACAAAAAATGATGAGAACAGATAGTGAAAACACAAATACAAAATACACATGC
>CAYMLS010000501.1:0-3033 GCA_964390665.1 uncultured Bacteroidales bacterium
AAGCATTTGTATTGCCGGCTTAAAAATATTTGGTCTTATCAAAACATTGTTTTTCGAGGTTCTTTAAATTTAATTCTCCAAAGGGTTTGGCAGGACGATTCGTATGGTGTTTTCCTGCAAGTACGATGTAAAAAAGTACCTGTTGAGTCTATAATTTTAAAACCTTAAATTTTTCAGGTATTCAGCCGCACTTTCGAGGCATCCCAGTCCATCAACTGCTCCGTCTTTTTCTACAAAATAATGTTGGATGTTTTGTTTTGTTGATTCAGCAAAAACAGATTCCCAGTCGATGATCCCTTTGCCGGGGCATTCAAAATCCTGTTCTTCACCTGGTGCCATGTCTTTGACGTGAAGAACAGCGTATCTTCCCTTGTATTTTTGTAGTGTTTTTACAGGATCTGCTCCCCCTTTCTTTGTCCAGTAAATATCAAGTTCGCATTTTACCAGATCAGCATCGGTGTTGTCCATCAGATAGTCGAAAGGCAATCCTGTTTCCATGGGAACAAATTCATGGTCATGGTTGTGCCAGCAAAGTGTTAACCCGCGTGAGCGGCATATCTCGCCGGTTTTATTAAGCGTTTCCACACTTCTTTTGCAGTCGTCGAGAGAAAAAGGGGAGCCTGTAAACCATGGCCAATAGTTTATGGCGAATTGGAGTTCCAGTTCATTGAGTTTGTCAAGTCCCCGGTTCAGTTCGTCTGTGTCATCGGTCATGCCGATACCCCCTGCAACAGGTTTTAGTCCAATGTTTTTGCAGAATTCCAGGAAACTTTTGGCCGAGTCACCGAAAAAATTACCCGTTTCAATTTCAGTATATCCAAAATCGGCTGTTTGGGCAAGCATACTTTTCCAGTCTTTTTCGCCAGTATTTTTTCCCAGTATACCGGTAATGTATCCAATATTGTTTAGTTTATTTTGTGTAAACATGTTGCAACCCTGCAGGGTACCGGCGGCATACAAACCGGCAGTACCGGCAATCATGGATCTGATAAATTTTCTTCTTGTTTGCATTTCAGGTAAAATTTTATGATGAATCAGATTTGAGGCAGCACCCATGGTTTTCTGTATTCGGGTGTGATGTATTCATTGGATTTTTCGCTATTGGTGAAGCGTCTGTTTTTGTCGTCCCATTTGAGGACACTTTCACCGGTGCGGGCAGCGATATTGCCGATATGGGCATGGAGTGCAGCGGCTCTGCCCATTTCAGGTGTGCAATCCGGTGTTTCGCGGGTTTTGATGCAATCCAGAAAATTTCTTACGTGAAAAGGGTGTGCTTCTCCGGCTTCTGTTAACGTTTTCCGCTGGGTTTTGAATTTTCCTTTATCGTTGTCGTATTCAGGTAAAACCGTGTAGCCTGCGCGGTCGGCAACAATCGTTGCCTTATCTCCCAAAAAGGTAACCCCAAAAAGCTGATCCCATGGGCCATTTTGTACACCGGCGGTCATGTCGAAGTTGATTACAAAATCTTTTTTAGGATAAACCACATTCATGGTATCAAAGGTTTCTTTCATTCGTTTTTGAGCGGAGTTGTTGGTGGCATATACCATGGTAGTATCGGGCGCTTCGATCAGGTCTTTGGTCCATAAACCCATATCAATAAGATGCACGCCCCAGTCAGAGAAAAGTCCACCGCCGTAATCCCAGAAATGTCTCCAGGAACCATGAAACCGTGCTCTGTTAAAAGGTCTTTCTGGTGCAGGTCCAAGCCACATATCATAATCAACACCCTGAGGGGCGGCAGCATCTTCGGCAAAAGAAGTGCCCAGTCCGTAATTGAAGTTGGCCCATATATTCACCTTGCGAAGATTGCCGATGATCCCTTTTTTGATCATTTCAACCGGTTGGCGAAAGGCAATGTTGCTGCGCTGTTGTTGTCCTACCTGCACAACGATGTTGTACCTGTTGGCAGCCCTTACCATGATATCACATTCGGCGATGGTATTGGCCAAAGGTTTTTCCACATAAATATCTTTGCTCTCCTGCGCTGCATATACAAAATTCAGGCAATGCCAGTGGTCAGGGGTTCCGATGATCACAGCGTCAATATCTTTTTGCTCCAGCATTTTCCGAAAATCTTTATATACTTTGGGTTGCTGGTTGTAATCTTTCCTGATGGTGGCAGCTCTTTCATTCAGGATGTTTTCATCTACGTCGCAAAGGGCAACGCATTGGGCATCATCATAATTCAAATGGTCTTTCAGGATTTTGAAACCGTGGTTTCGGCATCCAATAAGCGCTACATTGATCGTGTCGGAGGGAGCCGATGAGGCACTCCACACTTTGTGCGGCAAAATGGTGAACATCCCGGCACCGGCAGCACCCACTGCCGCCTTTTGAATAAAAGATCTTCTGTTGATTTGCATAATGATCGACATTTAGTAGTTTGATAATGGTAAGGGTTTGATTTCCGCAGTATTGGTTGTTTTTTCTGAAAAAACCAAGCAGTATAGTGTCCTTTTTTACGGATACATAAAATAGGGTTTTGCTCTTTTGCCAAAAGATTCGGTCTGTTCAGTCCACAAATCGAGTATATCTTCTACTTTGAATCTTTTTTCAAATGTTTTTCTGATTTTATCCGTACCACAAACCTTATCAAACATTTCCAGCCGATCGGGAGCCAATTCAAACACGTTGAACTCCGGATAGAGTTTATATATCTCCTGCATCACATAAAACTGGATAATAGAAAGATCAGTTTTGAGAATATAAGGAATATGTACCTGCACTCCCCCAAGATCCTGCCCTTTAAGTTCGGTATAGTAAGGTCTGTAGTGAACCGGGCGGAACATCACGCCGGGAAGTTTCAGGTTATTAAGATTTTCAGCAAGGGTTTCCGGATCTTCAATCCATGGAGCACCAAATAACTGGAAGGGTAATGTGTAACCTACGCCGATATTGATGGTGTACAATTCGCCCAAAATACCGGAAACGGGATAAAAATAGGCAGACTGGTATTGTGGGATATGCGGAGAAGACATTACCCAGGGCAAGCCGGTGTGCTCAAATGCCATTCTTCTTTCCCATCCTTTCATC
>CAYMLS010000502.1:0-3023 GCA_964390665.1 uncultured Bacteroidales bacterium
TGCCCAACTGCCGGGCTGCTTCAGGGTAGAATTTTACTTCATAGCTCGGATAACCTGCCATGTAAAAGGTGAAGAGGGGTTTTTCGGTTATGTCCATAAATCTGTTTTGCTTTAAAGGTTCAATTCTATACCAATTATTCTTTAATTTACCTGGTATAGCACGTTTTATTATCTAAAGAAATCTTCCAGCATAAAAAAACATCTCACATATAATAGAAGAAGATAAGATTCCCTGTTCAATTCTTAAACTCCGACGGGTTTTTCCCCACCTGTTTCTTAAAACTCTCCCTGAAGTATTTCAGGTCGGTAAAGCCAGTGGAATAGGCGGCTTCGGAAACATTCATCCCCTGTTCGATCAGCCGGGTGCTTTCCCTGATCTTGATCGACCTTACAAAGGCATTGATTGACATGCCTGTAAGTGTTTTAATTTTCCGGTATAAGGTGGTACGGCTGAATCCCAGCCGGCTGGCCAGATCAAATACAGATACCTCTGTATCCAGGCAATGCTCCAGGATATACTTTTCCACTTTTTGTAAAAATTCCACCTCCCTGTCGGGTATAGCGGGCGGGGTCAGGTTATTCTCTGTTGCTCCGTTGGTATCAGTTGCTCCATGGGTATGGGTACTGCTAAAATAATCCTGGATCTTGCGGCGGTTGTCTAACAAGGAGTTTACCCTTGCCTTGAGGATAGAAAACTTAAAAGGTTTTGAAATATAATCGTCGGCACCGGTCTCCAAACCTTCGATCTCGTCTGTTTCACTTCCTTTGGCAGTAAGAAGGACGATGGGAATATGACTGGTTGATGGGTCATTTTTAAGATGCTTGCACATTTCAAATCCATCCATTCCGGGCATCATCACATCAGAAATGATCAGGTCAGGACTGTATTTCCGTGCCAGTTCCATCCCTTTTTTTGCTTCATAGGCTTTCAATATGTTGAATTCATCGGCAAAACGCTCTTCCAGCAATTCAACGATCTCTTTGTTGTCATCAATCAGCAACAATATCTGACTATCCGGTTCCTCTTCGGATAAGTTTTCGTTAACATCTTCTTTCTCTGCCAGTTCTCCTGATAACTCCAATGTTTTCTGATCTTTCAGATGAGCAGTCCCTTTTTTGAATCGTATAATGAAAGTGGTTCCTTTACCGGGTGTACTGTCGACCTCGATGGTTCCTTTGTGAAGGCCAACCAGTGATCTGGTGAGGGCGAGACCAATACCGGAACTGGTGGCTTTGTTGTCCAGTTTGTAATATCTTCTGAAGATTTTCTGCAGGTTTTTCTTTTCAATGCCCACACCTGTATCTTTCACCTTGATGATGATGTGATCATCCTTTTCATCAGCACTTAAAACGATCTGTCCGCCCGTGGGGGTGTTTTTAAAAGCATTGGAAAACAGGTTATTGAGAATCATGTTGAGTTTGTCCACATCCGCATGCAGATGAATTTCTTCCAGTGGCAGAGAAAGTTTGAGCCTGATCTTGTTGTGCCTTGCCATTTCCCTGAACTCTTCGATGTATTCAGAAAGATAGGAGCGCAGGGGTATTTTGGTAAGCATCAGACTGGTGTCGCCAGTTTCCATTTGTCTGAATTCGAGTATCTTATTGATCATATCACGAAGGCGGTTGGAATTCTTCACGGCGGATTCAAACGGCTTTTTGATATCAGGAAAAGCGCTGTTATTTTTCCCTATCTCTTCCAGTGCCACACCTATGATGGTTAAGGGTGTGCGCAGTTCATGTGAGATATTGGTGAAAAACTCAAGTCGTTCCTCGTGCAGTTTCTTCTCCTCATCGCGCAATTTCTGCTCATAGAGCAACCTGTTTCTGATTTTGTACTGATTCACCCTGTATCTGAAGTAGGTTACCAATCCCATAATAATCAGTGCAACATATAAGGCATAAGCGATATTGGTTTTCCAAAAGGGGGGAGCCATGCTGATCTGCAAATTGGCTTCGTCATATAATTCTCCACTGTCAAAAGTATAACTCCGCACCCTGAAAGTATATTCGCCTGGGGGTAGGTTGCGGTAAGTAACAAAATTTTGTCTGCCACCATCATTCCATTCCTTGTCATATCCTTCAAGTAAATACTTATACTTTGAATCCCAGGCAAAAGGATAATTCAGCGACTGAAAATGGATGGTGAAAACAGCGTGATGATGATTGAGACGAATATTGGGTTGATATTCTATAGCTTTTTCAAAAATATCTGATTCCATGGGTGTTACATCGCGGTTCAGGATGCTGAAACCCGTGAAACGAATGCGGGGTTTCTGATAGGGAGTACGCATATTCTCCGGTCGGAAATAGTTCATCCCCTCAATGCCACCAAAGCAATATAGTCCCTCTGGTGTGATCAATGCCGATCCGTTATGAAACTCCTCAGACTGAACCCCCCGGTTCCAGTCATAATTATTAAAGAGTTTTCGGTTTGTATCAAACATGGAAATCCCTTTATTGGTGGTCAGCCAAAGATTATCTTCCTTACCGGGCAAAATAGCATGAATCTTATTGTTCGCCAATCCGTCTTCTTCGGAAAAATCATCAAATTGTTCTGTTTCGGTATCAAAAGAATACAATCCACCATCACTGGAACCCAGCCAAATCAGGTTTTCATCGCCGGGCAGGGAGGTAATTGAAAAAATGGTTTGGAAAGGAAAAGGGGAAGGCTCGGTATAGATATTATAAATTCTGGACGCTGCAGTTTCAGGATCGTATTGTATGAGCCCCTGCCCGTAAGTTCCTATCCATAATTTGCCTCCATGATAAAAAATTGCTCTCACATCGTACATTTCAAGATTGGGTGCTGCAAGGAAAGTATCATTTTTCTCATCAAATCTCATTACGCCCCCCTGATTTAATCCGATCCAGAGATTCCGGTAAGGGTCTTCGTAAATACAACGCACATCATTTACGGTAAGATGGGTGGGTGCCTGATACCTGACAAAACTTTCTGTTTCTTCCACAAACCTGTTTAAACCTCCCTGGTAGGTACCTAACCAAATTCGTCCCTTATGGTCGGT
>CAYMLS010000503.1:0-3018 GCA_964390665.1 uncultured Bacteroidales bacterium
TACCGGAGGAGGCAATAACATTTTCAATACCAACCTGGTGAAGTGATATTACATCAGTATAACCCTCCACCAGGCAGCAATTGTCCTGTTTTACAATGGCGCTTTTGGCAAAATACAAACCATACAGGACTTTACCCTTGTGATAGATCTCTGATTCAGCAGTATTGATATACTTGGGTTTGTTTTTTTCATTGGTGAGGATGCGTGCACCAAACCCGAGTACCCTGCCCGAAAGGTTATGAATAGGAAAAGTAACCCGGTTTCTGAAACTGTCATAAAGTTGTTCATCCTTTTGCCTTGCCAGGCTGCTTTTCAGGAGAAGTTCTTTACTGTAAGCATTTTTCAGGGCTTTGGAAGTAAAATCGTCCCATTTGTTCAAACTATATCCCAATCCAAATTTCCGGATGGTTTCGTTAGAAAACCCCCTTTCTTTGAAATAAGTCAGTCCGATGGCTTTCCCATCTTCGGTATTGTGCAATGTATCTTCAAAGTGTTTTTGTGCAAAAGCGGTAAGATTAAAAAGGCTCTCCTTTTCATCCATTGCCTGCTGTTGCTCTTCGGAAGGTTTTTCTTCGTCAACCTCAATATTATATTTTCCTGCCAGATATTTGAGTGCTTCCGGGTAAGAAAAATGTTCATGCTCCATGATAAAGTTCACGGCATTTCCACCTTTTCCGCATCCAAAGCATTTATAAATACCTTTGGTGGGTGAAACTGTAAAAGATGGTGTTTTTTCATTATGGAACGGACACAAACCCAGCATGTTCACACCCCTCTTTCTGAGGTTGACAAAATCACCCACTACTTCCTCAATGCGGGCAGATTCGAATATTTTATCAATGGTTTCAGGTTTGATCACAGGTTCATGTTTTCAACAAAATTACGAAAAACCGAATTGTTTTTTTTGTCTGGAGAAAAAATTGAAAGAGAAATTTTCGGGATAGAATTGGGGTGGATTTGATAGCCCTATAGGAATTTCTCAGCACATATGTTTCGCCACCAACCGAATCTGAATAATAGATTTTGTGTCACCTGCTACTATTTGTATCCTATGGTTAAAAACTTCAAAGAGATAAATCCCTGATTACAAACATCCTGAAACTTATGTTTAAATAATCTCAAAACCATGAGCTCTTTTCTTCTTATTTCTTGTATATTTACTTAAACAATGCTCTTGCAAATAAAGTCCAATTGCTTCATTGGAGATCTCATCAAAACAGGTACTGCTCTTAGCACCTTCTCTTCCGGTTAATAAAGGAAAACATGCGTGTTCTGCTGGTATCCAGAAGAAACACATTTAAGTTTTAAACATAAAAATCTATCCATATCACGTTCAACCTTCAGTCCTGCTTAGGACTACCTTCATATTTGGTTATTTTCTTCAGTAATCCAAATTAATTTAAGAAATTCATTTTCAACACTTATTACAGACATTCACTCTCAAAATCCGAGGATATGAAAAACAACGACCTTTTTTTCTCTGTTTATTCAAACCCTTCATCGTTCATAGTATGGATGATCATCATCGTACTATTGTTCCCGGCGGTTGCTTTATCAAATGACACCATACAAATAGGAACCGGTACCGCAACGACCGGGACAAGTGAGCCCTCCCCCATTAACATCAACCACCAGAGCATAAAAAGTCAGTGGGTTTATCAACAATCCGAAATATCGGTAAGCAATGATCCGAAACTGATCACCGAATTCGGACTATATGTTGCGACAGCCCCTGTACATGCTTTGCCGGGATTCAAGATAAAAATGCGTCATTCAACCGCCACAGATGCTTCAGAGCACATAGAAGAACCCTTTACGGTGGTTTATCAAAACAGTGCCTACGAACCCCAGGCAGGAGGTTTTGACCTTCTGCCCCTTACCCGGCCATTCTTCTGGAACGGCATAGACAACATTGTTGTGGAAATATGTTTTGATCCTGTTCCTTCTGCCAGTAACAGCGGTACGATCCGCTACTATTCCGAATCTAACGGGTTCCGTTATATAAGATCGAGCAACGAAGGGATCTGTGGTGAAGAAACAACCACAACAAGTACACGCAAGCCACAGGCAACCATCACATTAACGGACCTTAACAGCAACGATGCAGGGATTGCTTCTATCATCAGCCCTCAAATGCCCTTTGCGCCAGGACAAACAACCCTCCAGGCAGAAATAAAAAATTTTGGCAATAACACCCTCGCTTCCGCTACGATCAACTGGAGCATCAATGGATCAGAACCCACTTCTGTAAACTGGACAGGAAACCTTTTAACCAACCAGTTGGAAACTGTATCACTTGGGAGTGAAAATTTCCCGAACGACGAAGTTTATGATATTGCCATATGGACTTCTTCACCTAATGGGGAAACAGACCCACTGACATCCAATGACAGTATTATCAACAATGGTTTGCTTACATCCATGGCCGGCACTTATACCATAGGTGGCAGTTCGCCTGATTTCAGCAGTTTTCAGGAGGCTGTTGACGAATTATCGGCCAGAGGAATATCTGAGGCGGTTACCATCAACGTTCGTGATGGATTGTACAATGAACAGGTTGCAATCCCTTTCATTTTAGGAACATCTGCGGATAACACCATTACTTTTCAGGCAGAATCAGGAAATACTGAAGACGTAACCCTTACCTTTAACGCCTCATCAACACAAAACTACACGGTATTTCTTGAAGAGGTCAGTCATCTGAAGTTTCAGAATATCACATTTGAATCAGGAAACAGCAGTTACAGCAGGGTATTCAGTATCGGCCCGGAAACATCAAATCTTACCATTGAAAACACCCGGATAAAAGGTATCAACAGTACCAGCAGTTCATCGATCCGGGCTTTGATTTTTGCAGATGGAGAAAACGTGGATAAGATCAGCATCATCAATAATTACATAGAAGGTGGAGCGTACGGTGTTCACATAAATGGCACTTTTAGTACATCCGTAAAAAACATTCTCATCTCAGACAATGATTTCATTGATCAGGGATACACAGGTGTATATTTTAACAGA
>CAYMLS010000504.1:0-3016 GCA_964390665.1 uncultured Bacteroidales bacterium
CAAAAAAGTAAAAGCCATTGCGGCTTGAGCAATAATAAACCTGTCCGGTTTTTACCGGACACCAATGATACTTTTTCAAAAAAACATATCATCGGAAATGTAAACATAGCGTGATGCATTCGACAGAATTAATCAATTGATTTTATGATAAAATGCTATTTTTGCACCATGCAGACAGTTCAACAAACTGCATGGTGCTTTTTATGACAGATAAACGTTTTACCCCTCTTCTTCTATCTTTTCTGCTGTTACTTTCAGCATGTCAGAATTCTTTTGATGAACCTGATGACCTGACCGTTTTCAGGTACAACGAAGATGGAAATATATCTTCACTTGACCCCCTTTATGCCCGCAATCAGTCAAACATATGGGCTACTTCTCAGATTTTTAATGGTTTGGTTCAACTGGATCAAAATCTTAACGTTATGCCCGCCATTGCAAAAGAATGGACCGTTTCTAACGACGGAATCACTTATACCTTTTATTTGAGAAATGATGTTTATTTTCATGAAAGTGAAGTGTTTGGAGAAAAACTCACACGGAAGGTGAACGCTGAGGATTTTGTGTATAGTTTTTCGCGAATTGTTGACCCCAAATTGAATTCGCCCGGGTTATGGGTTATGAACCCTTTGGCACGGCAGGAAAATGGAAAACCCGATGTAAAAGCAATCAATGATACTGTTTTGCAAATCCGCCTGAAAGAACCTTTTCCTCCGTTTTTAGGATTGCTCTGCATGCAATACTGCTCGGTGGTTCCCATGGAAGCCACACAACGGCAGGGCAGTGAGTTCAGGAAAAATCCAGTAGGAACAGGTCCGTTTTACTTCAAATTCTGGAAAGAAGGGGTAAAACTTGTTCTGAGGAAAAACCCACGTTACTTTGAATTCGAGGATGACCAACGTCTGCCTTATACCGATGCCATTGCCATTACTTTTATCATGGACAGGCAAACGGCTTTTCTTGAGTTTGTAAAAGGCAATCTGGATATTCTTACCCGCATAGATGCCAGTTACAAAGATGAGTTGCTAACACAAACCGGACAATTAAGAGAAGCCTACCAGGAGCGGTTCTATAAAATAACCCAACCGTTTCTTAACACAGAATACCTCGGGTTGCTGCTCGACAGGGAAGGAGAGAAGAACCTTAGTCCCTTTCAGCAACAAAAGATCCGATTGGCCATCAACCATGCTTTTGACAGGGAAAAAATGCTTTTCTACCTCAGAAATAATGTTGGAACACCTGCACACGCTGGTTTTGTGCCTGTGGGAATGCCTGGTTTTTCTGAAAATACAGGTGGTTATGCGTACAATCCGGAAAAAGCAAGACAGTATCTGGCAGAGGCAGGATTTCCTGAAGGAAAAGGACTTCCTGCATTTGAGATATCTACCAATTCGCAGTATCTCGATATCACTCAATTTATACAACATGAATTAAAGAAAACAGGCATACCCGTAACCATAAATGTGATGCCTTCTGCCACCCTTCGCGAAATGATGGCAAAAGGCGAATCTGAGATATTCAGGGCTTCATGGATCGCCGATTATCCGGATGCAGAAAACTATCTTGCTCTTTTCTATTCCAAAAATAAAACGCCTTCCGGACCTAACTACACTTTTTTTGATAACAAGGAATTCGACAAACTTTACGAAAAATCTCTCACCATTGTCAATGATTCTTTAAGACATGTATACTACCATAAAATGGACAGCATTGTTGTTGAACATGCCCCGGTGGTACCCCTTTTTTATGATCAGTCTCTGAGGTTTCTGCCTCATTATGTCACCAACCTGAAGGTAAATCCATTGAATCAAATGGATTTGAAAAGGGTAAAGGTTCGCAAGGATGATCAGTAACCTTTTAAATGGTTATTTTTAATCCATCATAGGCCAATGCTATTCCTTCGGGTAGCTCAGCATTCACTGCCCGGTGAAAACCCATCTGATGACTGATATGGGTAAGGAAAGCCTGCTCAGGCTTTAAATAACGGATAATGTCCACTGCTTCATCAAGCGTAAAGTGAGAGTGATGGTCTTCTTTTCTTAAGGCATTTAAAATTAAAAGTTTAGAACCCTTCATTTTTTCCAACTCTTCATGACTGATGCTACTGGCATCTGTTAAGTATGAAAAACTCCCGATCCTGAAACCAAAAACCGGCATGGAGGCATGCATTGCAGCAATAGGGATGAGGTGCTCACCATGAACCGCAAAAGGTTGGTTTTTTATTTCATGCAGATTGATTTGAGGCACACCCGGGTATTTTTGTTCCTGGAATGCATATGCAAAATCTGATTTGATGGTATCAATCACATTTTGGGCTGCATAGATTTCCATGGGTTTCTGCAGTACCCAGTTAAAAGCACGCACATCGTCTATGCCACCAGTATGGTCTTTATGGTTATGGGTAATGAGAATGGCATCCACCGATCGTACATTTTCACGAAGCATTTGTTGTCTGAAATCAGGGCCTGCATCTATGACAAAAGTATTGCGGTCTGTCTTTATCATTACAGATGTCCTCAATCGCTTATCGCACGGATCAGAACTTTTACATACCTCGCATTTACAAGCCACTACAGGCACTCCCTGCGAAGTACCCGTCCCTAATACAGTAATTTCCATAAAGTTTTTTTTAGTACAGTTTTAAAACAAAGAAATATACATAAGGTTTCGGTGATAGATATTAAGCGGTCATTTGATAGTCATTTGATAGTCATTTGATAGTCATTTAATGGTCATAGTGGTTCACTTTTTTGAAGCCCAATAATAGTTGCCAGTTTCGCGCAATGAAATAAACATATCGCAGTTGTTAAATGGTTGTTTATTTGAAATTAAAAAGGTTTTGCAGCTTTAAAAGGACAAAGATTTTATTAATTTTGGGCATTATTTTGTAATTGAACCGAGCCATGACAAAAATTTTGACACAGTTCTACTGAGCATGTCGAAATTCACAAGCATGATTGAATTTCGCGGCATGGTAAAACATGCAGTCAGCGTGTTGGCGAGCTCTCTCGTTGAA
>CAYMLS010000505.1:0-3012 GCA_964390665.1 uncultured Bacteroidales bacterium
TAGCGGATTGGCGGGCTTCTCAACTATCCACCGAGACAAAAGCCAACGCGGAGCAGTGAACGCCAAACTACCACCAAGCCCCGCTGTTGTTGGCTATACCATGTTGTAGCGCGTACTTCTTTATACTTCAATCTGAATTCGTACTTTTCCCCCAAGTCCTTTCTCAACAATGTCATAGAGTGTTTTCAGTGTCATATTGCTTCCGTCGTTTTCCACTCTCGAAATATATGTTCGTTTCTTGTCAACCAGTTGAGCAAGTTGTTCTTGGGTCAGGTGTTTTTCTTCTCGTGCCTTTTTCAGTAATAGTCCGACTTTGAAAGTTTCAAACTCTCTGTCAAGCTTGTCTCGGCGGGGTGTACCCTTTTTGCCGTAAACATTATCTTTGATTTCTTTCCAGGATTTTGTTTCCATTATTTCTTGTTTTTTTCTTCGTAATAACTATTCATCAGTCCAAGTGCTTTATCAATCTCTTTTCGAGGGGTTTTCTGTGTCTTTTTTGCAAATCCGTTGAGCAGGATTACCAGTTTTCCATGGTCAAAAAAACAGAAAACTCTCCAAATGTCAGACCCCAATTGAATTCGTGCTTCATATAGTCCTTTGGTTCCTTGTATGAATTTCAGGTAGTTTGCAGGAATTCTCTCAAGGGTCTCGATTGCTTCGATAATCTTATAAATCTTGTCCTGAACTTTCACCGGCTGAGCCAAGAGAAAGTCTTCAAAATAGTTTTTATAAGCAATTACCTGTCTGATTTTTTTCACATTCACAAAGGTAACTTAAAAGTTACTATTCCCCAAAAATTTCAAAGACGATTTTTCGTGCTGGCGACTTAGTATGCGCTACAACGTTTAGTATATGAAAAGCAGGCGGTTTCGAAGTACTACACTTTCGGTTAAGCACAAAATATGATGCGAGCCAAAATCCTTGATTTTACTGCTATTTCGCCTGTTTTTTATATACATTGTGTGTGCCCTGCATGGGCAGTGCACACTATCGTATGCTTGGTTGAACCGGGTATCGCATGCGGGACGAGCTCAACCCGACCTTTTTAATGAAATGATGTTCGGGTTAAATTCCAAATATTCAAATTTATTTTGAATTAAATGAAGTATGTGTGCACTTTATTTTTCCCCGTGGAATATACGTAAACTTCATGATTTACCCTGATGTTTTAGTATTCCACGGGGTAAAAGTCCCTTATACACCGGGGTAACGCCCGGAATTGCGAAGCAATCACGAACAGGCTTTCGTTTTAATTATTATTTAGTTCAAAAATGGATTGAAAATTTTCTTCAATTGATGATACTTCTTCATCAGTAATGTCGTCAAATTCCTTCTGTCTTTTATTTTTTGATAACTTTCCATTATTCTGATTTAGCAACTTGATTAATAAATCCACCTTGGTGTCAGGTAAAGACCAATAAGTATTTATGTACTTAGTCATTCGATCATATTTTTCTAAATAATCCAGTTCTTCTGGTATTATTTTCTCAATGGTCTCTTCCACACATTCGTATAAAAATTCGACTTGTTTGGTTAGATCATAATAACGATATAGATCAATTGTATCATTTAGAATTTTAATATTATGATCTTCAGTTGATTTCCATTCGATTAAATCTAATCTTTGAGAAGAGTATGACTCCAGAACTGATTGGTATTTGTCAATTCGATTTAGTATGGCCGCTGATACAGGGAAAATCATCCCTCTTTTAGTATACCCCTTTCGAATCAATATATGATGAATTATGTATCTGTGTATACGACCATTACCATCAGAAAAAGGGTGAATAAATACGAATCCAAATGCTATCGTGGCAGCTACGAGAACAGGATCATATCCGGACTCCTGCAAGAGGTTGTTTGTATCTAATAGTCCTTTCATTAAAGAGGGTAGATCTTTTGAATTTGCTGATATATGGTCGGGTAAGGGAGAAAAAGTTTCGCGATCGTGCTCACCGATAAACCCTTCCTGCGTTCTTAGTCCCATATTCTTCAGCTTTTTTGTTCCAATTACTATATCTTGAAGCCGTTCTAACTCTTCGAGTGTTAATTGTTTTTTTCCTGCTTGTCCGATTGCTTTACCCCAATTCCTTGCTCTAAGGTTTGGGGGGTATTCTCCTTCAATGGCAAAGGAAGCTTTTGAGTCTTTCAGTAGAAGAAATGCTGCCGTTCTTCTGATGAGTTCTTTATCTCTACCATTTAACCCTTTTTCGATTGAATCTGATAAATCTTTTGCCAGGAAGTTTTCGATTTTATCTGTTTTTCTAACCATTGGACAGAACTCTTGAGTTCCCGGCAAGTTATTTTTTACTCTGTGTCGGGTAGAGTTTATTGGAGAACTTGTGAATTGTAGTTTCGGATTGGCAATTTCGACATATGTCCCTGTCTTTAAATCTGATATTTCAAGAGTTTCACGCATTAACCATTCATATAAAAACCAAACTCTTCTGGTGTATTGACTGGTTGGCTCTTTCTTTATCATATTCAATACTGGTTCTTTACCTGAATATTGAAAGAACTTTTTTAGAATGTATAGATCAATTCCTTCATACTTTAACGCAAATGCTAAATGGCTGATTAAATCATTATTTGGTTTATGTCTGATTGTAAATACCTGCCATTGGTCAGTATTGTACCTTTGATGTTTTTCAGTAGTAATAGCAAGTCTATCAGGTAATGGAATGTTGGTCCCTGCTTTTTCTATAGCCATTATTAAAAGTGCATAGCCGGTAAGAAATCCACTTTCGGGAGTAGATCTTCCGTGAAATTCGGTTACTTGTTGTGAAAAATAGTTACTCATGATTGTATTTCGTGAAATGTAATTACAAATATAACATGAAAATTGATTACTTTACATGAATTATGATTATAAACACAAATTTCTCGTGAATTATAATTACAAGTGTGCGGGTGGAGATCGGAATGAAGTCCAACGGTCTCGGCTATCAAAGGTGGCGTGGATATTCCGGACTAAACTGACCCCTCCGACCATCGTGTAAATTGCAGCAAAAA
>CAYMLS010000506.1:0-3011 GCA_964390665.1 uncultured Bacteroidales bacterium
GCTTTCTTTATCAAGCACAGATAAAATCGTGGGTTTTCTTGCTGACACTAAATAAGTTTTTGGGAGAAACTTCAAATCGTTGTTTAATCCTTGTTGGTACTGGGATTTAAAAAGATGCAGTGAGGTTTTGTCTATGGTTGGTTTGTGTTTATTAAAAATAATAGATTTTCATTAATCAGGCAAAATTGTTTACGGTTTTCTTTATTTTTTGAATAATTAGTTATAGATTTGCAGTGTAAAACAAGGTTATTGTAACAGATTATTACCACCCTTAAAGTTTAGAAAAATGGCAAAACGTGGAGATGTTGTCATCGACATAGAAAAATGCAAAGGTTGTGAGGTTTGTATCGCTGCCTGTCCTAAGGATGTGCTGGCTTTATCGCCGAATGTAAACAGCAAAGGTTACCATTACGCAGTAAAGGTGAACGCTGATTGCATCGGTTGCGCAAATTGCGCAGTGGTTTGTCCTGATGCTGTCATCAAAGTTTACAGAGAAAAATAAAAAAAGACAGATCGGGCAACAATGATTCTGAAGATATCAGATTTGTAACTGGTAAAATTAATCATAACCATAATCCATTGACGGGATACATCATGTTGCAAACCCATTTAAATGTTTTTTCAATGACATCAGGAATCAAAAGTTACCTGGAAAAGCCGAAAACAAAACTACCTTTGCAGAAATAGTGTTTTGTTTTGGCAGAAAAAAAACAGATGTTACCACTTTTTTCCCTGGTTTTAAAAAGATTATCGAAGCACAAACAAGCAATATAATGAAAGAATTAAGACTCATGAAAGGCAATGAAGCACTTGCAGAAGCCGCTATAAGGGCAGGTGCCGACGCCTATTTTGGCTATCCGATCACACCCCAGTCAGAAGTTATTGAATACCTGATGGGCGCACGCACAGAAGACCGCACAGGTATGATTGTTTTACAGGCGGAAAGTGAAGTGGCCGCCATTAATATGGTTTATGGTGCCGCTGGTTGCGGAAAAAAAGCCATCACCTCTTCTTCAAGTCCGGGCATCAGCCTCAAACAGGAAGGCATTTCTTATATGGCAGGTGCCGAATTACCTTGTGTGATCGTGAACGTTGTAAGAGGAGGTCCGGGTTTAGGTACGATCCAACCTTCCCAGTCAGATTATTTTCAATCTGTGAAAGGTGGTGGTCATGGCGATTATAAGCTGATCGTTCTTGCCCCCTCAAGTGTGCAGGAAAGTGTTGACTTTATCAAACTGGGATTCGACCTGGCATTTCAGTATCGTACACCCGTTATGATCCAGTCTGATGGAATCATTGGGCAAATGATGGAAAAAGTTGAACTTTTTGAACAGATACCTCGTAGCAAACATGAACATGATTGGGCTACCACTGGTAAAAAAGAGGGAGATTCGCCAACTTTTGTTACATCCCTTCAGCTGCAGGCAGAAGAACAGGAAAAGGTAAACCTGAAATTACAGTCAAAATACCGCGAAATTGAAAAAAATGAAGTGCGTTTTGAAACAGATCATTGCGAAGACGCTGAATACCTGCTGACTGCCTTCGGTTCTTGTGCCCGGATCACCCGGAAAGCCATGGAAATGGCCAGAAAAAAAGGTATCAAAGTAGGATTGCTTCGCCCCATTACTCTATACCCTTTCCCTGAAAAAATACTGAATGAATTGGCTTCTCAACTCAAAGGAATTCTTTGTGTGGAAATGAATGCCGGACAAATGATCGAAGATGTAAGACTTTCTGTTGAAGGAAAAACAAAAGTGGAACATTTTGGTCGTTTTGGTGGGATGATACCCAACCCGGATGAAATCTTAAATGCTTTAGAACAAAAAATAACCGGAGGATAATATATGGCTGAAAATTTGATCAAACCCGAAAATCTCGTTTACGAAAAAACAGAACTGATGACCGATAAGGTGCTGCATTACTGTCCGGGTTGCGGGCATGGAACTGCGCATCGAATTCTGGCGGAAGTAATTGATGAACTTGCTATTCAAAGCGAAACCATTGGCGTTGCACCGGTAGGTTGCTCTGTTCTGGCTTATTACTATTTTAATGTTGATATGCAGGAAGCTGCCCATGGTAGGGCTCCTGCCGTGGCAACCGGAATTAAACGTGTTTTCCCCGAAAAATATGTTTTCACTTACCAGGGTGATGGGGATCTGGCTGCCATTGGCACAGCAGAAACAATCCATGCCTGCAACAGAGGTGAAAACATTCTTATCGTATTTGTAAACAACGGTATTTATGGCATGACCGGCGGGCAAATGGCACCCACCACACTGCAGGGAATGAAAAGTTCTACTTCTCCCTTCGGGCGCGATGTGAAAACAATGGGAAGCCCACTGAAGATGACCGAACTTGTAGCCCAATTGCCAGGTACATACTACGTTACAAGACAAGCAGTACACAAACCTGCCAATGTCAGAAAAGCCAAAAGGGCATTGAAAAAAGCCATGGAATTTCAAAAACTAAACAAAGGTACCTGCTTTGTTGAAATTGTTTCCAACTGCCCTTCTAACTGGAAAATGACACCCGTACAGTCGAATCAATGGATGGAGGAAAATATGTTTCCTTTTTATCCGCTTGGTGATATTAAAGTACCCGAAAAAAAGTAAAAAAGCACATATCATGACAGAAGAAATTATTATTGCCGGTTTTGGTGGTCAGGGAGTATTGTCAATGGGGCAAATACTTTGCTATAGTGGCGTTATGCAAGATAAGGAAGTTTCATGGATGCCTTCTTACGGACCTGAAATGAGAGGCGGAACGGCCAATTGCACTGCCATTATCAGTGACAAACCTATCAGCTCTCCTGTTTTAAATACTTTTGATACCGCTATTGTTCTGAACCAGCCTTCCATGGACAAATTCGAAGAAACGGTGAGACCTGGTGGTTTGCTGATTTATGAGAAAAATGGGATGACCCGCTCCCCTGAACGTAAAGACATAGATGTATGCGTAATAAATGCATATGATACTTCAGTGAAAATGAAAAATACCAAGGTCTTTAATAT
>CAYMLS010000507.1:0-3009 GCA_964390665.1 uncultured Bacteroidales bacterium
CTTTCTTTATCAAGCACAGATAAAATCGTGGGTTTTCTTGCTGACACTAAATAGCACTTGCAGGAAAGCACAGATAAAACCTTGCGTATTCCAGCTGACACTAAATACCAGGAACCAAAAGACTCCTCTGTTTTTAGTATTGATGGACATCGATACTTTGTAATAATCTTGTTTTTTATTACCTTTGATAATTCAATTAAGTCTGAATTTTATTTCTGTACGAACACACCTTAATCTATCCCAACCGAACGAAATGCAGAATTCTCGCAATGCTGTTTTTACCTTCCGCGTTTGGTTGTTAACAACAATAAAACCTTTAATTATTAGGTTTTTTGGTCTTGCCGGTATTTTTTAGGAATTGTGATGACAAATAGAATTCCTTTCTATCCATTTAAAATATTTCATCCATGAAGGTAAAATTTAATTCCCGTGCCGATTCTGAATTTAAAAAAGTACTTTACAAGCGGGTAAATGACTATTTTACAGATAATCAATTGTCTAAACATCAAAATCCAACGATGGTCATTAAAACCATCGTTATGCTTTCTCTTTACCTGCTACCTTTTGTTCTGATCCTCACTGCCGGATTCCCTGTTTGGGTCAATTTTCTGCTATACTTTATAATGGGCATTGGGGTTGCAGGAATAGGAATGTCCGTCATGCACGATGGCAATCATGCGGGTTACTCACAAAACCAAAAAGTAAACAGATGGATGGGGTTAACCATGAACCTGATCGGCGCAGATGCTTACAACTGGAAAATAAAACATAACAAACTCCACCATGTTTTCACCAATATTTACAGCAAAGATGAAGATATTGACAGTCGGGTTGTATTGAGGTTCGCTTATGCTGCCCCGTTAAAAAAACATCATCGGTTTCAGCACATTTATGTATGGTTTTTTTACTCTTTAATGTCGCTTGCCATGGTTTTTGGTGATATTTACCGACGTGTTATTTACCGGAAAAAAGGGATTACCAACCTTCCCAAATCCAAATTCAGATGGTCAATGTTCTGGTTGATCGTTTCCAAGGTCGTTTATTTCTTTTTCCTCATCGGATTACCTCTTTTACTTACCAACATGGTTTGGTGGCAGGTTGTGCTGGGTTTTCTGATTTTACACCTTACCACCGGGATCATCCTGGCAGTTATTTTTCAGATGGCTCATGTGGTGGAAGGACCTGAACAGGCGCTACCAGATGATAACGGCATGATCAAAGATTCACTGATTTTACATCAGATGAGGTCTACAGCAGATTTTTCCAAAAACAATAAATTGCTTTCATGGTTTGTCGGCGGTCTCAATTTCCAGGTCGAGCATCACCTTTTCCCAAGAATATGCCATGTTCACTATCCTGCTATTGCTAAAATTGTAGAAAAAACCACCGCAGAGTTCAATGTTCCCTATTATGTTTATGATAGTTTTACAGATGCTTTTGCCTCGCATTTCAGAACCCTCAAAAAACTGGGAAGAGTGAAGGTTTGATCACATGAGATGATAGAATAAAGCTGCGCCGGGGATCTAGCTTTTCTATGCTGCATCATTGGGTTTAAAGTTTACAGATCATACTTTGTAGTATTCTATCTGGTTTCCGGCAAATTGTGCTACTTTGCTAACCAATTGATCCTGCTGGGCAACCGTTAGCTTTTGAAAGGTATTGACAAGGTCGATTTTTTCCTGCAACATGTCAGCGTCTTTGGCACCGGTAACCAGCACATCAACAGGCATGGAAAGGGCAAAATGAATGGCATCCTTTACCGTAACATGGTCGATCACCTTGTTGTTATCTCCACGACGTCCTTCAAAACCACCACCCCAGAATGCACCCCCCGAGAGGGATTTCATGCCTATGACCGCAGACTTGTTTTTTTGTAAAGCAGGTATCACATCCTGTATGAAACTTTCGTAGGAAGGATCAAGCACATTTACAGGCAACATACATGCCTGCATCAGTTCACCTGTTTTTTCCAATAAGTGCAGATGCGCCCGGGGGGTAACATGCCCAGAAAAGCCAATGTGCCTTACTTTTCCAGAATTTTTCGCCTCCACAAAAGCATCTACCATGCCCGCTTCTATCAATTGATCGATATCCTGTACCGAGTTTACAGAGTGTATGAGCCACAGGTCAACGGAATCGGTTTTCATGCGGCGCAAAGAACCTTCCAGATGATCGAGCGCCGATTTACCGTCGCGCGCCTTTGTCTTGGTCATCAGATAAATATCATCGCGATAACGGGGTACGAGGAATTTACCATATTTCACTTCGTTCTCTCCACGCACATAGGATTCGGCAGCATCAAAAAATCTGATCCCTCCGGCAATACCGGTTTCAATGGTTTGTTGCGCTTCGTAATCCGACATACGTCCTATATGAAAACCACCAACGCCCAGCATGGTGACCTTCTCACCGGTATGTCCAAAGTCATTTAATGGAAGTAGTTCGCCCCACTTGTCGCGAACACCACTTTTCTGTCCTCCAAATAAAGGTATACCCATACCTGCACCCAAAGCACCGGCAGCAGCTATTTTTATAAAAATTCTTCTTTTCATAATCTCACATATTTAGTTTTTTATCTGGTTATAATTTGATTAAATAGGTTCTCGTTTTTTCAACGAGAGAGCAAGCCAAAACGCTGACTGCATGTTTACCATACCGCGAAATCTAATCATGCGCGTGTGTGTCAAAATCTTTGCCATGGCTCGGTTCATCCGGATCCACTTCAAATGTATTTTCCTGGATGGGTTCATCTTGTTTGTTATCATAAAAAGAGATTTATTAGCATTTGTTTGCCTTTCATAAACCCTTAAAATCGTTTGCACAAAAAGAAAAAATAACGCAAAAATTTTGACCCCGTTCCAGAAGCTCATTTTTGATAATCTGACTTCGTCGGGATTCGGTACTTAAAACATTATGTTTTTATTTATCTGAATGTCAGGAATTAAAATTAGTGCGTATTCGTGTAATTTGTGGATAATAAACTTTTTTTGTCGGACTCAATGTTATAGT
>CAYMLS010000508.1:0-3008 GCA_964390665.1 uncultured Bacteroidales bacterium
TAATCAGATCAACCAATTACTTTATTCCAACTCTGTTGAAGGAGAGCATTTGGTCCTGGGTTCATCTGTTACCTGGGGTGGTTCCAGATCTTACACTATTAATGAAAAACCATATGGGCACAGGGTGCAATTCAGAAACCAGGGTGCTTTTAACAATCTTGCCCAGGGACAATCCTACGATATCCGCGAACCAGAACTGATTCCTACCTCAGAAAATGTAAATGATGTTTTGGATCGGTATTATTTTCATAATGGCAGATTCGATACTTATGAAGCCGAGGAAACAGAATCCGGTTTTTTTCTGAACATTGAAACTCCATTCAGAATAGGCAGCAATATCTCCGGGAATATAAAAGCCGGAACAAAATACAGGCAGAAAAACAGAACAAGATCCAATACACGTGCCAACGACAGGTTAGACGGTTCAGGAAGTGTAAACGAATATTTACAGTCATACCCGGAAAGCATTTTAACCGAAGAAGGTGTGGTAGGTCGTATTTCAATCCTCAATTTTTTAAATAATGATTTTGAACCCGGCAATTTTCTAAACGGTGATTACCCTCTTCTGAATGTTAATGAAGTGCTGGACAGGCAGATGATCGCCAATGTGTATGATGAATATTTGGAAGATTACTACCAATTTATACCCGCCGGGGCAAAAGATGACTACGATACCTTTGAATCTGTTCTCTCCTGGTATGCGATGACCGAAATAAAATTTGGTGAATACGTAACCTTTATCCCGGGTATCAGATATGAGAAAACGGATATTGAGTATTTGGGCTTTATCGCTGAAGAACTACCTATATCTGAATCTGTATTTGTAGCTGTTGATTTCAGAGACACTACTGCCACCAACTCTTACAGCAATTTTTTCCCGCAGTTGCATTTAAAGATCAGTCCGTTTTCATGGTTCGATATACGTTTGGCATATACCAATACCCTTTCCCGACCGGATTACAACCAACTTGCCCCCCGCAAATTGATCAGCCCCAGTGGATTAACGGTAAGAATGGGTAATACAAGTCTGAACCCGGCACTATCTGAAAACTATGATATTATTTTGTCTTTTTACAAACCTCAAATTGGTTTTCTTACAGTTGGTGCATTTCACAAAGAAATAGACGGATTTTTGTGGAACAGAGAGGCATTGATCATAGATGACAGTCCTACAGCACCCGAGAATTTTGATCTTACCGATGCCACCCTGGGTTATACCATTCGCTATCCCTTAAACAACCCTAACAGATCTACCATTACAGGAATAGAAACGGACATACAATCCAATATGGGTTTCTTACCGGTAAAAGGTTTTGTATTGAATTTAAACCTTACCCTGATGGAATCCGAAACCCGTTATTCTGAAACCCTTTTGGAAAGAGAAGCAAACCCGGATTTCGGCGTTGTACCCGGTGCTCCAAGGATAGTTTTTGCCAACCAGGATACTGCTTATGTTGACCGTTTGCTCAAACAACCCAGTTATCTGGCAAATATTGGTTTAGGATACGATAACGCACGAATAGGTTTATCCGTCAGAATTTCCTTTAATTATCAGGATGATATACTTACCCGTGAACAGAGAAGACCTGATGGTGCAGACCGGGAAGGGACCCTCGAATTTTACAGATGGGATTTTCAATTCAACCAAAGAATAACGAAAAATCTTAGCATCTCGGGGAATGTTGCCAATATTTTCAACCATCCCGACAGAGCGGTAAGATTAATTACCGGATATACCCGAAACATGGAGTACTACGGTACCATGGTTAATCTGGGATTAAGATACAGATTTTTATAGTCATCTGTTTCACCAGACTCATTAAGCAAATAGCAAAACCTCATTTCATTATCAATTTTATTTTACAAACCCATTATTTCATTCATTTTAAATTTTTTCAATTATGAAAATCAACAATTACCTTATGATCACAGTGATCATGTACTTTATTACCGTTAATCTGGCAAGTGGCCAAAATGTCGTGGTGGTTGAACCCGATGAAGGGATCAGCATTGGTGCATTAAACGATGCTATCAATTCAGCTGCCGATCCGGCAAATACCATTTTTGAACTCCGCAGAGGAGGACTCTATTATTTAAATGGCAGTATTTCGCACGAAGGTTACACCCTGCATATCAGGGCAGAAGAAGGAGATGGACCCCGTCCTGTTTTGCAACCTGCTGTTGATGAATTAGGCGCAGCAGCACCTCCCATTGAAACAGCCGGTAGTTTGATCCTTGAGGGTATTTATCTCCAGGGTAGGGATGAGTTGGGTGTTTACACCAACAGGCAAGTTATTATCACTGGCGAGAACAACCGTATTATGTTTGAAAACACTTTTCATGATTATGCCCGGCAATCTGTTGTTCGACTTACCACCATCGATAATTATGTGTCTTTCAATAATTCAATAATTCGCAACATTCTAAGAATAGAAAATCCCGGAAATGGCAGGGTTATAGATACCCGCTCAAATCCACAGGATACATTGATTATCAAAAACTCAACCATTTACAATAATGGTTTCAGACCTATAAGATTTGCAGGTGCTTTTGTAAAATATGCCGAAATGGATCACAATACACTATGGGCAGTCGGATTTAATGATGGTGTTTACACGGGCACTGCATTTGAAGCTAAAATAACCAACAATCTTTTCTACAATTTTGGTTACAGGGCAAGTAGTATTAATCATGATCCTTTATTCTGGGTGGATTCAATATTTACCGTTGGAGAATATACCGATGCCGACAGATCCTTTGACTTCAGTAATAATAATTGGTATATGGATCCTGTAATAGGAGATATCATTGAGGAATTTGGTTCAGACACTCTTTATACATTTGATGCTGAAGATGTGGATCAGTTGGATACCTTGTTCTATGAGTGGGAAATGCGCGAGAATATTTTTGCCGATATGGAATTGATTGAAAACGGAACTCTCTTACCTCCACCATTGCTTAGTTTTATTGAAAACGGACAGGTTGATACCACCAATATTTTCAGTGAA
>CAYMLS010000509.1:0-2993 GCA_964390665.1 uncultured Bacteroidales bacterium
GTTTTGACGATTTCTTATCAAAAGACATAAAGAACAAGGGTTTTCTTGCTGACACCAATTTTAATGCTTGATATTCAGACAAATAAAAATATGGAACTAGGGTATTTACTACTTGCCACTTGATTCGAAGTGTTATTGTAACTTGTTTTTATGACCGTTTTAAATAAAACAATAAAGCACATATATAATATGACAACCACTAATGCACTGCACACAATTAGGACTATAGCAATTCTCCTTGCAGGGAGTATGTATTTTCAAATTCCATTTGAACTCATAGATGCTTTAAAGACACAATGATACAACTAAGTGGTAAGAAGTAAATACCCTAAATATGGAATTACCACAAATTTGCCGAAAAGGAGTTTTCGGAGTGAACACAATAACAAATAATCAGTGAAAAATAAATGAAACCTCTACAAGTTAGGTTTGCATTGCTATTTGATTGTTTTAATTTTCAGAGCGATGGTCGTTATTCAGGGAGGTTGATCTTATTTTCTCCCGCATGTATTTCAATTGTATCGCCTTCCCAAATAAAAACACCACTGGTATGTTCCGGCAAGTTGATAGCTGCCTTACAGCCTTTCTCTGCTTTTTCTATCGCCACCACAATTTCTCCTTTAGGATGGGGTACTGTTGCGTCAACTTTACGAGCCTCTCCCATAGCAGGGGCAATTTCCACCTTTTCAAATCCCGGACTTAAGGGACGTATGCCCGCCATAATAGTGAAAAAATGGTAGTTTGGACTGGATCCCCATCCATGACATTCGGAACGACTTGGATCAGGGGTTTCGGGCCAGGTCGTGACTCCTTTTTTCAGAAAATCCTCCCAAATCCCCAGGTGTTGGGTGTAAATATCTCCCATCTCACATTTTTTCATGGTCTCAAACACATAAAAAGACCAATACAATGTTGCCTGTGTCAATCTATTGTCGCTAAGTACTTTTTCGAAAATTTTCCGGGCATTTTCTCCTTCCACGACCTCCGTAAGAATGGCAAGACAATTTGTATGTTGTGAAAAGACATTGCTCTTAGGGGTATCAGAAAATAAGCCTTCAGCGTCATTCCAATACAACGTTTTAATTTGTTCTTTTAAATTTTCTGCCATTTTTGCATATTCAAGGGCATACGTTTCTTCGCCAACAGTCCTCTCCAATGTTTCTGCCCATTGCAAGGCAAGTAAAAAATGTAAGTCCATCAATGCTGCATACCCATTTTCATCAGAGGGTGCTTCTCCATGATAAAATGACCAATCCACAAAATTATGATAAGCAGGTTTTTTTATGGTTCCGTCGTCTCTCTGTCGTTCAACGAAATAATTGATCAGATAACGCGACACTTTCAATTTAGAAGCAATGTATTCCTCATCCCCAACAAACATCAGGTAATCATAGAGCATCCCTATCCAGTAAAGTGAATAATTTGGGATATAATAATACGAGTTGGTGGGATACCGGGCACTTAAAAAACCTTCCTCATTAACCGACCAGGAAAATTGCTCAATGGCATTTTTCCCCAATCGGGGGTCATTGAAATTCATGTAACTGACCAGGGCCTGAATCCTTGCATCCCCCTGAAACTGGCTCTCTTCGTAGTAAGGACAGTCAATAAACGTTTCGTGGGCACAAAGCATAGAGGTGCGTATTCCTGTTTCAATGATCCGGTCGACAGGAGGTGTGTCATTTGATTTTTCAGTAAAATCTACCTGAAAAGATGTAGCTACTGAAAAAGGATAAGTGGATTCTTCGCTATAAAGATCCGATATTTCGAGTATTTCATTTTTGGTGGTTATATCTAATACCATATAGCGAAATGTTCGCCACCAAAAGGGACGGTACGTTCGGTTGTTTCCACCGTCAGCAGTATATTGGTCAAAATACCCGGTAAATACTTTTCCTTCAATCTCATTCCGGTTGCCTTTCTCATTTCCTTTATCCGTATTTTCATAAGCAGCTTCGCTGTAGGTGATCTTTACCTGTGCATCTTTCCCTTTATTAAAAATAAAAATTGGGTATGCTGTAGTCAACACCCCTTGGTCCAAAATAATCCGGGTGGTGGTTTGAGGCGGAATCGTTATCGATCCTTTATTCCTGGGGAAAGCCGGATCAATTATTGCGCTTCCGGAATCTCTGACGCTTTCAAAACGTTGCGTTGTAATAGTTTCAAAAGGCAAAGTGCGAGGTGTCAGTTTCCAGCGCGATGCCCATTTGTGGTTTTTCGCATAAGCTCTCTCTGTTACACGCGCCTCCTCCCAATGAGCGTCATCAAAATCAGGATTTTCCCAACCCCAGATAAAAAGATTGGCATCCACCATTTCACGAGAGCCACCACCATAATATCCCCTTACCTGATCATGACTCACCCTGATGGGACTATAGGCCGGATTGACCTTTGCCTTCCATTGATTTGGGGTGTTCAGGAAACGGTATTGCTGATTGTCAGCAGCAAGAATAAATCCTGTCTGCACACTTACCCTGGCATCAGGCGGATGACTTCCGTAATTATGCACCGAAGCCGCAATCACATTCTTTCCGGTTTTCAGATAAGGGCGAATGTCCGTGGATTCATAATACCAATGTCGTATATCGCCGGTCTGTGGCCCCCATGTCACTTGTTTCCCATTAACAAAAAGTTGATAACGGGTATCTCCTGAAGTATGTACCATAAGCGTATCAGGAAGCTTATCCATGGTGAAACTTTTGCGATAATAAGACACCGAATAGTCCATAACACTTCCGGAGGCCGGCTCGATCCAGGAGGAAGGCCAGGTTCCGGTTAAGTCTTCTTTTTGAGCATATGCCATAGCTAAAAAGAAAAAAAGAGCTATACATAGAAAATGAGATTTTGATATCATAATATTGTTTTTAGTTAAATTTTTCTATTGAATGTTGCCAACACTTTCTTTTGTCTGTATTGTGGTTTGGCCCTTATAAATCATACAATCGTATAGAATGGTTTTCAAAAGTATTAAATTATTAAGAACTTTGCATCGG
>CAYMLS010000510.1:0-2993 GCA_964390665.1 uncultured Bacteroidales bacterium
ACACCTTTAAGGTGAAAGCTTCCAATAATGATGGAGTATGGAACGAAGAGCCGACCACTTTAAAGATCACCATCCTTCCGCCCCCCTGGAGATCATGGTGGGCATATGTGATTTATTTTATTTTATTTGGCATGGTTTTGTACACCGTTAGGTTTTTTGTGCTGAAAAATCAACAGTTTAAAAACAGTACCCTGATCAATGAGATGCAAAAGGTGAAATTGCAGGAAATAAATGAAGCAAAAATTGACTTTTTTACCAATGTTTCACATGAGTTGCGCACACCACTAACTCTGATCATAGCGCCATTTAAGGAACTCATCAAAGACAGAAGCCTCAAATTTGGTACACGCGAAAAGATAAAACTGATCATCAGCAATGCTCAACTTCTTAACCAAATGGTTGACCGTATCCTGGATTTCAGAAAGATAGAAACAGGAAAAGAGAAATTAAGAGCATCAGAGGGCGACTGGGTTGCACTTATCAGAAACATTTCGACCTATTTTCAAAATTACGCCAGCTACAGAAATATTCATTTCAGTTTTAAACCCGCCCAACGAAATATTTACGGAATGCTCGATAGCTCGTTAGCGGAAAAAATGCTTTTCAATTTAATATCTCATGCTTTTAAAAGTACTCCCGACAAGGGTAAAATCAAAATTACCGCCTCGGAAGAAATATATGACAGCGAACCCGATTTTCTTCATAACAAGTTTTCTCAAAGGGTGAGAAAAGGCAAACCATTTCCCACGCATCAGAAGGTTTTGGTTATCAATATTGAAGATAACGGAGCGGGACTTAACATGAAAGACCTTGATAAAATGTTCGATAAGTTTTATGATATACCGCAGAGGATCTCCGCCGGTACAGGTATCGGACTTTACATCGTAAAAAATGTCGTGACCCTTCATCATGGCTGCATTGAGGTGAGCAGCGAAAAAAACAAAGGAACCTTCTTTAGTCTCATCATACCTTTAGAAAAGTCTTATTATTCAGAAAATGAGATCGTCGACAAGCCAGAGCAGGTTTCATCTGATTTTTACAATCCACCCGAACATGTAATCAATGAGAATAACGACAAGCAAGAAGTGAAAGAAGATGCTTCCAGGATTCTGATCATCGAAGATCACCCCGGATTGACGGATTACCTGAAGTCGATATTAAGAAATGAATATCATATAAGTACAGCAGCCTCTGCCAAGAATGCATTGGGTATCATGAGAAATTCACTGCCCGACCTGATCATGTGTGACATTGCCCAAAAGCCGGAAGATGTGATCAAACTCTGTAAAAGGATCAAAAAGATAAGAGTGCTGCATGCTGTTCCTTTTGTGATCATTACATCCGATCCATCTGAAGACTTTAAAATAATGAGTTATCAGGCAGGTGCCAATGCTTTTATCGTAAAACCATTTGCCCCGGATCTTTTAAAAGTAAGGATTAAAAACCTGCTTGAAGAAAAGAAAAACCTACCTGAACCGGAGCAAAATGGCCATACCATTGGACTCATTACCGACCCGGACGAAAAACTCCTGACCAATATCAATGAGATAATCAGAAAGAATATCTCAGATTCGAAATTGAGTGTGGAAAGTCTTAGCAAAATGGTTGGACTGAGCAGAGCGCAGTTTTACCGCAAAATTAAATCTTTAACTGGGTTAACTGTTGTAGAGTATATCAGAAACATCAGAATAGAAGAAGCTGCCAACCTGCTCAGACAGGATAAACTGAGTATAAAGGAAGTGGTAGGGCTTACCGGATTCACCGATTTAGACTACTTCAGAAACCATTTTAAGAAAAAATATGGCACCACACCTTCAAATTTTGTAGAACAGGAGCGAAACAAAAAATAATATTGCTGCGATTTCACATTTCAGCAACCCATGTTTTCTACAAAACCCTCTCTTTTGTATACCCTGTCATTTTCATCTGATATTTTTGCATTTATCGCACTGTTTAAACTTTTTCATGTGATTAATGATCTGAAAAACAAAAATATATGACATTTTGTTTGTTCTCCTGTTTTTGGTTGTTTGAGATGAAATGCAACAAACAACCTGTGCTATTCTGAAATATCCTACCCCTGTTTTCAATCCATCATGTATGATTGAAACAACAAAATGATTGTTTCTGATGGCTACATCTTAATTTTGATGGCATCAAACATGAAGTGTTTTCGTTTTCACAAACGATTGCGAGTTATGCCAAAAAACGAAATCAGGACACTTCCTGATCAAATTTCACCCAAAATCAAAACAATATAATCAACAACCTATTAGAATAAAACAATGATATTAAAAAAGACTGTCGCACTTCTTATTTTACTTACAACGACCATTATTTCCAGCAGCTTATTTGCACAAACCGGTTCGGCTAGTATTTCCGGGCAGATCACCGATACGCAGGGTACGCTCCTGATCGGCGCTACTGTATATATCGAAGAACTGGGAACCGGGACAATTGCTGACGTAAATGGTAATTACCGGTTTGTGGGTTTAAAACCAGGAACCTATACCGTTAAAGTTACTTATATCGGTTATCAGCAACAGATTAAGGAAGTAAATGTTGAAAGCAGGGAAGCTACAAGTATAGACTTTGAAATGGAATCGGCTGCCATAGGTATGGATGAGGTGGTTATTACAGGCCAGGCTGTAGGGCAACATGCTGCCATTCAGCAACAACGAAATGCCAGTGGTATCAAGAATGTGGTTTCTGCAGAAAAATTGCAGGAATTGCCTGATGTAAACGTGGCTGAAGCCGTGGGAAGATTACCAGGATTGATGGTCGAAAGAAACAGGGGAGAAGGTCAGAAAATCATCATCAGAGGTCTTCAACCCAGATATAACACTGTTTCCATTGGTGGGAATATGGTGCCATCCACCTCCACCGACGACCGAAGTACCGACCTCAACATGATCGCACCAGAAATTCTGGGTGGTGTTGAAGTATTGAAAGCCAATACGGCCGACAGAGATGCAGACGGGTTGGGTGGTACA
>CAYMLS010000511.1:0-2985 GCA_964390665.1 uncultured Bacteroidales bacterium
GGCATGCTTCAAGTACGCAAAGACCGCATCGATGTAGTCGACAAAAGACTCGGCGTAAGCTTCATCAAACGGATCCGGTACGGGCTTCACATCAAAGGTGAAGCGGACAAACATGAGCCGGGCCGCGGGGTTATCCTCAACAGTGGTGTAGGCCGTCATGGTGCCATGAGTGTAGAGGCTGAGTCGCCCGATCTTGAGCATGAACGGCTGGACCTCTTCAGGGGAAAGCGAGGTTACCAGTTTTTTGTACTTCCGGGCCTCTTCGGAGTCGATATTGGCCTGCAGGTCCATCGATCCAACGATCCAGTCCAGCGAGGCGTCCAGGTTCTCCAGATCGGCCTCCGGCAAGGGCATGAGCCCACCCGAAGAGGGCCGGTTCTTCACATCAAAAGCGATTCCCGAGATATCGTCGGAAAACCCGTTTTCATCGTGGTAGATGAGTTTGGCAAAAATTTAGAGTTCCAGGCCCATCATTCCGATCAAGGAGACATATTCATTCTTCAGGCTTTGGCCGAACAATCAAGAATTGTCAGGCTACCCTTAAACCAGGTTGGTTCACTTAACAAAATTAAAAAGGAAGCGTCACGCCTCGAACAAAAATTTGAACGTCCGCCATCAACTGAAGAACTCGCTGATTCTCTCGAAATCAATGAAGATAAAATCAGTGAATCGTATCGTATTTCAACCCATCATGTATCTGTAGATGCTCCCCTGGTTCAGGGTGAGGATGCCAGCTTGCTTGATGTGTATGTCAATTCTGATTCTCCGAATGCAGACTCTAGCCTGATTCACGAATCACTCGCCCGCGAAATCCAAAGATCGTTGGCTACTCTCACAGAGAAAGAAAGAGATGTCATTAACCTATACTTCGGTATTGGAATGAATCATGGACTGACACTCGACGAAATCGGTGCAAAATTTGACCTTACCCGCGAACGCGTGCGACAGATCAAAGAAAAAGCCATCAGAAGACTAAAACATACATCCAGAAGTAAACTCCTGAAAGCTTATTTAGGACAATAAAACTTCTTTGATGATAAACATCTTCTCCCAAACGGTATTTACTTTTGTAGATACCGTTTTTTTGTTTTAAACCAAATCACCCCAAAAAAATGATCATAAAACACATCTATGAAAAGTTCCTGAACACTCAGAAGGATGAAGGAATCCGGATGTTTCACTTAACCATGAAAAACAGAATAAGACAGATGACTTTCATAAAATCATAAACAGATATCTTTTTCTCTAACTTCAACTTACATAAAGAACAATGACACAAAAATTTTCCTTGTTGCTACTGGGTATCTTTTTTTCGTTTCTCTCTGCTGCTCAGAAAGTATCTATAAAAATTATCACCACCACTGATGCTCATGCCAGCTATTTTCCGGCTGACCCAAACAACCAGCGAGCAAATCGCGGTAGTTTTGCACATTTAAAAACATTTTTGGATATACATCAACAAAACCAGGAAAATATCATACTTCTCGATAACGGAGACATGCTGCAGGGGCATCCGGCAGGATATTATTTCAACTTTTCAGCATCACGTCCCACCCATTTTGCCGCCGAAGTAATGAATGATCTGGGATTCGATGCCGCTACAGTAGGGAATCATGACATTGAAACCGGACCAGAAGTCTATAACCGGATACGGGAAGAGTTTAATTTTCCTTATCTCGCTGCCAACATCCTTCACCTGAAAACAGGAGATCCTTATTTTACCCCTTACACCATGATCGAAAAACAAGGAGTTAAAATAGCGGTTTTGGGGTTGATCACACCTTCGGTGCCCAACTGGCTGCCCAGGAAGTTATGGGAAGGACTTGAATTTGCCCCCATGTTGCCCACCGCCCGCAAATGGGTCAAACACATTCAGGAAACAGAAAACCCGGATGTTATCATTGGTTTGTTTCACAGCGGACTTGGTGAAGACCTTCCCTATTCTGATACCATAAACCCTGAAAATGCAGCACTTTATATTGCGAAGCATGTCCCAGGTATTCACATTATTTTCAATGGTCACGACCATCGGCAAAGAAATATGGTGGTAAAAAACAGTGATGGTAAGGAAGTACACATTCTGGCGGCCGATCCCCATCTCCGGTCGGTGGCAGTTGCCAGTATAGAGTTTGCCCACCATAAAAACAGTGAGCGATATCTTATTGAGCAGATCGATGCTAAAATTGAATCCATTACGGATATAACACCTTCAAAAATGCTGATGGAAAAGTACAAAAGCGAAAAAAAGGATGTCGATCTGTTCATGCAAAAGCCACTCGGAAAACTTCAGAATGAAATATCCTCGAAAGAAAGTTTTTTTGGAAGTTCAGCTTTTACCGATTTTGTGCATAAAATTCAGTTGGACATTACAGATGCGCATGTATCTTTTGCTGCTCCTCTCTCCTTTAATGCCACCCTTGATGCAGATACGTTAACCATGGCAGATCTTTTCAGACTGTATCCTTTTGAAAATTATCTGTATACAATGGAACTGTCGGGAAAGGAAATTCTGGATTACCTTGAATACTCCTATGGCTTGTGGATGAATACCATGAAAGATCGTCACGATCATATGCTTCTCTTTCAAAATACTTCAGAGAATGATAAAAGCACCCGCAGACTGCAGAACCCCTCCTATAATTTTGATTCTGCTGCAGGCATTGATTATGTGGTTGACCTTACTAAAAAACCGGGAGAGCGGATCACAATAAAGAACATGAGTGATGGTACTGCCTTTCATGTCCATAAAAAATACAGTGTTGCCATTAATTCATACCGTGGCAGCGGAGGTGGCAACCATCTTACGCAAGGTGCTGGCATCGATCATTCCATGCTCGAAAATCGTATCAGGTGGGTTTCCGAAAAAGATCTTCGTAGTCATATCGCAGAATATCTTCTGCAGCAAGAAACCCTTGAGGCGGTTCCTTTAAATAATTGGAAAGTGATCCCCACAGAATGGATTAGTAAAGCACGCCAAAAGGATTA
>CAYMLS010000512.1:0-2982 GCA_964390665.1 uncultured Bacteroidales bacterium
TGAGCACAAATTATAACACAAATGGGCACAAATTCCTTTGCACTCGTCATACGACTCAAAGTCGTCAGACGAGTTGAATACTTCAATTAAAAGATCATCCAAAATATTTGTGCTCAAATTACCCATACGTAGCCAGATAATCTTTGGTGGAAAGCCGTAAAGAAGATTCAAATCATTAAAATCAGCATCCTGCGTTACAATCATATAATTATTCAATTGAGCAAACCTCCATATTTCGAGGTCAGAAGCATTTATTAACCCTTCCGGTTTTACACTTGAGGCATGATAAAAATCCTGAGGAATAAATCTTACTACCCGAGGCGAAATGTTTTGATCAAACAGAAGCCTCATACGGCAATTTGATAAATTCTGTTTTCCCTGTCTGCAGCATAGCTAAGTGCAGCTAAAATATCATCTTCGGTTAGCTCATCAAAATCAGCTAAAATATCAGCCGTCGTCATGCCTGAGGCTAACCAACCCAGGATGTCACCCACGGTAATCCTCATACCTCTAATACAAGGTTTTCCGCCACGTTTACCGGGATCAATTGTAATTATTTTTTTGTAATCTACCATACAGGAATTTTTGTTTAAAATTACAAATTAAACACGGCAAAAACAAATGGTAGTAATGCTGAGGATGGAACCGCAAGGGGCGCGAAGGGGGCGCAAGGGACGCGAAGGAGTGACCATTACTTGTCAGACGACTTTGAGTCGTCAGATGAGTTGAATGCTTCTGGTGAACATCCCTGGCAAGCTTTGTGGTTGCAATGGCGGGCAGTATCACCGGAATATCCAATATATATCTTTACTGTTGTGTTTTATGCCAGAATTCTGTAAATTTGACTTGCCAATCAATAATCGAAGGACACGCCTGCAATATCAATGTTTTATGGGATTATTGTTTATATGTACTATTTAGACAATAAACAACATCATCTGCCACATATTCATGCAAAGTTTCAGGATGCAGAAATAGTCTTATCAATTCCAGAAGGTGATATTCTGGAAGGATCCATTCCCAATAACAAGCTGAAGCTTCTGTTAGCATGGATTGAAATTCACAGAGACGAACTAATGGCAAACTGGGAGCTGGCATCCAAAGGAGAACAGGTGTTTAAAATAGATCCACTTAAATAAACCGATCATGAACCCCAGGGTAAATAAAGTGACACCGGCGGAAAATTATCTTTTGTACCTTGAATTTAATAATGGTGAAAAAAGGGTATTTGATTTAAAACCCTACCTTCAATACGATGTTTTTGACGCTTTAAAATCTCCGGGGATCTTTTATTCTGCAAAAGTGAATGACGGAACCGTGCACTGGCAAAATGATACTGATCTTTGTCCGGATACGTTATATTTGGAAAGCAAACCTGTTTAAAAAAGCTGATCGTTTTCAATAAGCTGAGCAAAGGAACTTCCATCTTCCACAGGAACTGGAAGCTTCCGGGTAGTTTGAGATTGAGATTGAGATTGAGGTTGAGGTTGAGGCTGAAACCGCAAGGGGCGCGAAGGTGGCGCAAGGGACGCGAAGGAGTGATCGTTACTTGTCAGACGACTTTGAGTCGGCAGACGAGTTGAGCTCTTTTGGCGGGCTTTGCGGTTACAATGGGGGCAGTATCAGCGGAATATCCAGTTTTATTCCACAGATAGGCACAGATTCTTTGCACAGATTGACACAAGGGTTCAAGAAATAATCACAAGATAGTTTAAATGCAACTATTTCCGTTAAAAGTAGTATTTTTGATAAGAATCATTATAAAGATATGGAAAACAGCCATGCAAATATTGATGTAAATAAAGTTGTTAAACACTGGATAGACACATCGGATGATGATTTCAACACGATGCTTAGTCTTTTTAATGCCAAATCATACAATTGGTCATTGTTTTTGGGACATATCTCTGTGGAGAAATTACTCAAAGCATTATATGTTAGAAGATTTGAAAAGCATGCTCCCTTTACCCATAACCTATACCGAATAGCTGAACTTATCGGATTGCCGCTTGATAATGAATATGCAGACTGGCTGGATCACATTACTTCCTTCAACCTCAATGCCCGCTATGATGACTATAAAAAGGAATTCTATACCCTTTGTACCCCTGAATATACAATGGATTGGATTGAAAAAATTAAAGTAATTCGAATATGGATAAAAGAGATGCTCTAAACATAGCCACAAAATATGCTTATGAAGTAATGACACAGTATGATCCTGTGAAAATTTTATTATTTGGTTCGTATGCCAAAGGAAATTTTAATGATGACAGTGACATTGACATTGCCATTATTCTCAAAGACTTTGACAATCTGATTGATACACAGGTAGATTTAATGCGCATCCGAAGACGAATCGATAGCCGTATTGAACCACATCCATTTAGGGAAAGGGATTTTAACATTTCCAATCCCCTGGTAAGCGAGATTATTAAATATGGAGAGAATGTGATGGTTTAAAGGCGTGACCCTTGTTCCTTGTCGTGACTCGGCCTCAGCAAGATTCCTTACCGTGTATCGGCCTCAGAGGAGATTCGTTGTTCCTTGTTCGTTGTTTCTTGTTCCTTGTTCGTTGTTCGGTGTTTCTTGTTCCTTATTTGTTGTTCCTTGTTCGTTGTTTCACGCAAAGGGGCAAAGGATGCGCAAAGGGCACAAAGAATTGGTTAATGGAATTGCTCGTAAACCCTTCGAGCGGTTGAAAACCCTTGAAGTGGTTGGAACCGGATGGAAGTCCCGGGGCATTTAAAATGATTGCCAGAGATCGTGGAGTTTTGGGGGAATGGTAGGGTTGGTTTTTAATTGGGTGAAGGTATTTCTTAATTTGCCGGTTTCTGAAGCGGGGATCTTCAGAAAACGGCATACCATCAACAGGGTAGTATCATCGGGCGGGGTGCGGAAATATAATTTGAGCAAATAGTGCCACAACATGACCATGGAATCGGGGATTTGGGATTTGGGGACTTAGGGAAAGGGGGACTG
>CAYMLS010000513.1:0-2976 GCA_964390665.1 uncultured Bacteroidales bacterium
GCATCAATAAGATTAAAAAGTTCATAAGTCTCTATATCCGTGCGCAGTAAATATATGTTGTGCAGGCTCGGCCGCTCGAACTGCCGACCGGTGGGGGCTGTCAAAATCTCTTTGCTTGGAAGGCGTTGAGCACCGGGTATCAATTTACTCGCTTCCATCACTTGGTGGGTTTCCAGGATGGCATCTACAGAGTTGATGCCGGTTTGGGCAAGTCCATTTTTGTCGGAGGGGATCACTTCCACTTCATCGCGGAAGCGCACGATCACCTCGCCGGGCTCGAGGAGCATTTGGGCGTGTTGGGGGTTCATGCGAATTACTGAGTCGGGATGCAGTTCGGCGAAATTTAAAGCACCGGAAGGATGGTGTTGTCCATGTATTGTTCCGATAAATCCTGTAATCAACAAGAAAATAAATGCCCACAAGGGTAATTTGTAATTGGCTTTGCTGTGTGGATTGCTCATAATAAGGTTTTGTTATGTAAATAATAATTCGCTCAGTTTTTATATTCATTGTTGTTGTCAGATGTCCTAAATTACTTGTTTCTAATTAATATCAAAGAAAAACAAAAATGTACGTTCTTTAATGCAGGACATGGTATATTTTGGTTAAATCATATCATACCACCTATGTAAATCCATCCTGGCAGCAATCCAGAAAGCTCTTGGTAATGTTGCTGGTATGGTTGAACGGATAAATACCAGATAAAACAAACTCGTTCATCATCAGTATCCTCATCCATACATATTATCTCATAAATCAAAACTACATCACCCCCTACAAATGCAATAAACCTCAAATTTTCTACTTCATTGGGATTTATACCTGATTTAGTATAATAATCAATCAACCCTCCTCAAAAAAAGGGCAAATTTGCAATCAGAAAAAAACAATTACTTAGGGGTATAACTCTACATGCAAAACAAAATTAAATCTACAAACGACATAAATAACTCGACAAATGTCAATATAAATGAGAGATTGTAAATTTAGCGATTATTTCGACACAATTTTCACATCCATTAACTTATTGTAGGAGCGGTTAAAATTTAAGGATGAACTCAGGGGTTTAGGAAAGGAATGGAAGTATCTACTAAATTTAATTTAATTTTCTGTTGAACGAATTAACAATTTCACTTTAACAATTCAGTCCTGATCCGGAGAATTGGAAAGATGATCCTCCAGTTCCTTTATTCGGGTACGTGATATATGAAAGGTATGAGTTTGGTTGTAATCCTCAAGGATACAAATACTGTTTTTCCTGTCCACCCTTGTAAGATATTGAATGTTAACGATAACAGAACGGTTGATCCGGAAAAATTCATTATCGGGCAACATTTTAAGCACAGACCCGATATTCAAGGATATGGTCTCGATCTTACCCTGAAGCATACACAATTTGGAATAATTACCATCTGCCAATATGTACAACAGCTGACTTGTTTCCACCAAAATAAAACCATTCCGGGTACAAAAACGTAACCTTGAAACAGACCTGCTTTGATTGGTCTGCTCTGCATTAGCAGGGGCAGTGGAAGTCTTTTTTATCTTCTGCGAAAGCAAAAAATTTATGATCGTATTTACTTCGTCAGTTTTGTAAGGAGCAATCAAATAATCAAATACTTTTAATTTTAATGCCTTTAAGGCATATTTTTCATCTTTGGCAAGCAAAACAATCGGCGTGTCTATGTTTAGCCTTTGAATCTCTTCCACCAAATCAAATCCTTTTTGCATGTTCAGTTCAGTATCAATAAATACAGCATCGGGAATATGCTTTAAAATTAAAGGAATTGCACTACATACACTATTGGCATAATACAAAATACCTGTGGTGGGAATATCATTTAACAGCTTTCTTAATTGCTCAAAAGATTGTTTGTTTTGACCGAAAATTCCTATATTAATTTTAGGGTGATAACAGTTTTCCTCTTCCATTTCCATTTTTTTTGTAAAACTTCTTTTCTTCAAAACGACCAAACAGATAAAGGTCTTTATCATAATGTTTTACAAATATAATTTTTTTTGAAAAAAAAGTGACATTTTTTAGGGCAAAAGGTGACTTTTCCTACAAAAAAAATATTCAAAAAAACCGCACCATTTAATTCCCTAAAAGCTCCATACGAAACAAATATCAAATTATTTGATACGCTGACAATACAAAATTGTAAATGATCCTGAAAATTCAGATGCCGTAAAATACATGAAGGCCCGTTTACATGATTTTCGTAAGGAAGCTGAAATCATAGAACAATAAATGGTATTTTTGTGGCACAAAATATTCCCAATCAGGCAAAACTCAATAAAACCATTAAAATGAAAACCATCATCACCTTTCTGATCATTTTTTCAAGCCTGCTCACCACAGCGCAAAGCACCAATCCTGAAAACAACATCACCTTTACCATTAGTAGAAAAAAGACACAGATTACCACCCTTGAAAATGGTGAATTGAGGGTAAATGTCTCCAAAAGGGATTTCAGAAAATTCAAATCCAACGCATGGGTTCGGTACAGCGATTTCGGGGCTGTGGGCGACGGCAAATCGGATGATATGGATGCCATTGCAACAACACACGCCTTTGCCAATCAGCATGGTTTCAAAGTAAAAGCCAATGATGGCGCCACCTATTATATCGGCGGGAAAGACCGCACAGCGGAAATCCAGACCGACACCGATTTTGGCACTGCAAAATTCATTATTGATGATACCGATCTTCAAAACATCAAATCTCATGTATTTATGGTTACATCAACCTTACAACCCGTTGAAATTGAAGGAATTTCATCATTAAAAAGAAATCAGGATAAAATTGATGTCAACCTGCCGGCATCGGGTCTTATCACTGTTGCCGATACCAATGTACGGCGTTATATCAGGTTCGGACGAAATCAAAATAATGGCGCCCCGCAAACGGATATCTTTATAGTTGACAAAGACGGCAATATCGATATGGATGCTCCGGTCATCTGGGACTTTGAT
>CAYMLS010000514.1:0-2974 GCA_964390665.1 uncultured Bacteroidales bacterium
TCACCTGCTCGGCCCTTTCCCTGCGGGTGAGTGGCGGCATATCAAAGGCCACATGACAGATCAGGTCAAATACATCAAGATCGCTGCCCACCTCTTCACGCAGGGCTTCCACCAATATCCCCTGTTCGGCCAGTTCGGTGAGAATCTCATCTTTGCTCAAGGCATTATTCCACTTTTGCCGGAAGGTTTCCACCGTTTGATATGCCTGCAAAAGGTTTTCGCGGGTGTATTGCTTCAGCGACTCGGTAATGAGTTTGCCATCTTTGCCGTAGTATTGCACCCTTTCGTTTACCACCTTCACTTCCACATTGTTTACGTAATACTTTCTTACTTTTTCTTCTTCTTCCTCAGGGAAAGTGTGTGGTAAACCATTTTCCTTGCCATCAGGAAAATCATTGTAATCATCCTGGTTGGCAACAGGATTCTCTTCTCCATCCTCATCTTCAGGGTCGGGAGGTACCACCGGACCGTCAATGGATGGTTCATAAACCTGCACCGGATCACCATCGAAATCAGGATCGGCAAACAGGTTGGTGGCTTTTCTGAAATCCATGATGGTAAAGAAAACTTTTCCGTCGGCTTCGCGGATGCGTGTTCCACGCCCTATAATCTGTTTAAACTCGGTCATGGAACCAATATTGGCTTCCAGCACGATCAGCTTTACCATTTTGGTGTCGATGCCTGTGGTGAGCATTTTGGATGTGGTGGCAATCACGGGCAGGCGCTCTTCCACATCGGTAAAGTTATCCAGTTCCTGTTTGCCCACTTCATCATCGCCGGTAATCTTCACTACGTAGTTCCAGTGTTTGGTAACCAAATCGGCATTTTCATTGATCAATGCCTGGCGCATACGGTTGGCATGGTCAATATCGGTGCAGAAAACAATGGTTTTGGCATAGCGGTCGGTGGCCTTGAGCAGTTCGGTAATTTTTTGAGCCACCACTTGTGTCCGTTCATCAATGGCCAGGGTACGATCGTAGTCTTTCAGGTTGTAGATGCGATCTTCCACCTCATGTCCGAACTTATCCCTCAGTCCTTTGGTGGGGCGCCAGCCTTCATCCACATTGGTGGCAATACGCACTACTTTGTAAGGGGCAAGGAAACCATCATCAATACCCTGTTTAAGGCTGTATGTGTAAACCGGTTCACCAAAATAGGCAATATTGGATACATCCTTTGTCTCTTTTGGAGTTGCCGTCAAGCCGACTTGTGTGGCACTCTGAAAATAGTCGAGTACTTCGCGCCAGGCAGACGCTTCAGCGGCACTCCCCCGGTGGCACTCATCAATGATTACGAGGTCGAAGAAGTCGGGGCTGAATTCCTTATAAGCGTTTTTCACTTCATCAACTCCGGTAAGTCCCTGGTAAAGCGCAAAATATATTTGGTAGGATTTATCAATTTTCCGGTTGCGGATGATGTGCATGATGTCGTTACCAAAAGGGGAAAAGTCTCCGTTTTTGGTTTGAGATAGGAGTGCATTCCGATCAGCCAGAAACAAAATGCGTTTGTGTGTCCCGGTTTTCCACAATCGCCAGATCAGATGGAAAGCAGTATAGGTTTTCCCGGTTCCGGTGGCCATCACCAGCAATATACGATTTTGCCCGTGGGCAATGGCTTCAATGGTTCGGTTGATGGCATTTTGCTGATAGTATCGGGGTGTTTTTTCATTCTGATCGATAAAGTAATCCTGCTCTACCAGCTGTTTGGCCTGCGGAGTTTTGATTTCCTTTGCATCTAAGTATTTGTTCCATAAAAAACCGGGAGAAGGAAATTCATCCATGGCAAGCTCCTTCTCTTTTTGTCCGGATTGAATGGTCTTATCGTGAAAAATAAAGCCATCACCGTTGGATGTAAACACAAAAGGGACCTGCAGGATTTCGGCATATTCCAACGCCTGTTGCATACCATCACCCACATGGTGATTATTGTCTTTGGCTTCGATAATGGCCAGTGGCACGCCGGGTTTGTAGAACAAAATATAATCGGCTCTTTTTCTTTTCCCGCGGGTATGCAGGCTTCCCTGCACGATAATCCGCCCATCCGTAAAAAAGAACTCTTCCCTCACCTGCCGGCGAAAATCCCACCCTGCCTTCACGATGGCAGGGTTGATAAATTTGGAGCAAATATCGCGTTCAGAAAAAGATTTTTTGTTCATAGCAAGTGAGTTACACCCATTAACAGATTCCTTCAACCGGAATAAAACAAGGATTCAACCAGGAAATGATAATGATTTTTACCTTCGTCTCCTGCCCTCCTGCTTTTAAACCAAGGTCAAAAATACATTTTTTTGGATTTAATTCCAGAGTCTATTCTAAAAAGTTTGTTATCAATGAAACTATTGTAAGCAAGGAGGCGCATGATTGCATCTGTTTATAATTTGATTAAATAGGTTCTCGTTTTTTCCGACGAGAGAGCTCGCTAACAGTCTGACTGCATGCTTTTGATGCCACGAATTATAATCATGCGTGTGTGTGTCAAAATCTTTGTCATGGCTCGGTTCATCTGTTTATAATTTTATTAAATAGGTTCTCGTTTTTTCCAACGAGAGAGCTCGCCAGCAATCTGACTGCATGTTTTACATTGCCACGAATTATAATCATGCGCGTGTGTGTCAAAAGCTTTGTCATGGCTCGGTTCATCTGTGCCTGATAAAAAAAACGTCCATTGCACGGCGGGTGATAACTGAAAAACGGGTGTCTCATGAAAGTTTATTGATTACCAACCCTATGTAGTGTCAGCAAGAAAACCCCTATTTTTGAGAAATTTCAAATTTCATGATTGTTTTGATCTCTTTTAATTGGGTAAATGAGTAGAAATTTAATGGATTAAAGGCGATTTTATGGAATTAATAACGATAAAAAAATATAGTAAAAATCGATATGTCTGGAAAAAGTGCATACCTTTATCATATTGACATTCAATAAATACGTATTTGGAGAATTTCAGGTTATTTTTAGGCTGCTTGTTTTCTGAA
>CAYMLS010000515.1:0-2964 GCA_964390665.1 uncultured Bacteroidales bacterium
CAGCGATTAGCTCGGTTTGGAGTGCGGTGGGGGCGGTGTTGGGTGTAAGATCAAAATTATTTACAAAAACAGAATATCCACGGGTGCTTTTGGTGTTTTCTGCATAGACCTCCAACGAGACAGGAACTGAAGTATCAATAACCGATGTGTTGAACAGAAAAACAGAATCAACCAACAACGCATTCGGTGTAAGATCTGTTTGCGACCAGGTACCATCATCATTGTCAGTGAAGAAACGGTAATGGATCTTATCAACCTTCGTGGTATCGGGTCTTTGAATGAAAAGGGTTCTTTTCTCAGGTTGTGACCAGTAACCCACATTATTTTTCGCTCTGAAATAGAGCGTATAAATACCATTATCCAGGTTGGTTACATCAATATTGAATAAAGTATCAACCAGGGTTGTGCCTGTTTCAAGGATGGTCATTTCCCCTTCACCTTCGGTATCAAACTCTGCAATCAGGTATTCATATGCAACGATTTCATAGGTATCAATGGGTTTGGGAATATAGAATCCTCTTCTTTCCATGAATGACCATATCCCATCTTCATTTTGTGTTCTGAAGAAGATGGTATGGACACCTGGCTGGAGGTTGGAGATATCGATGGTAAAGTTGAAGTCCACTTCTTCCGAATTGCCGGGAAGGTCAACAGTTGTTCCGTTTCCTTCTGTTACAAACTCGTTGACACTGTATTCCAACTTTACAATATTTTGTGCTGATACAATAATACTGAGCACAAAAACTGAGACTACAAACAATAATAGCTTTTTCATGATTTGCTATTTATTGTCTTATTTTTATATGCACGGGCACTTCATCACCCGAAACAATACCACCGGTGTTGATCTCGAAAATAATCGGAATATCAGGAACACCAGACAACTGGTAAGGTTCAGGGCCCCCAAAGGCACCTATATCACCACCATCATTTGCACCTCCTATAGCAGGATTGTTGTTTGAGTGATGGTTGAGTTGGTAATAACCATCAGTGCTATATTCGTTATTTGTATCGCCGGCACCAATAAAAAGGTTAACAGCAGTTTGCCAACCTATATTTCCATTTTCATCGCCAAAGAAATCGGCAGCGGATATGTTGTGAGATACTGATTCGGAAAGGGATTGCATGATAAAATCATCATCACTATCGCTCATGCAAATATTGTTGTGGATTTGAAAATTGGAAGATGCTCCTGTTTGAAAATGATCATTCAGAAATATATTGTTTGAAATAATTCCATTGGAACCATTGGGTAAGTAAAAACCACCTTTTACGATATTATTTTTGAAAACAAAGTTGACCAATATGCCTGTGTAATTTGAATAAAAATTCGTTCCACTATAATCCTCTCCAAAAAAACATCCTTCTATTATTAGGTTTTCAACATTTGTATCCCAACTACTGTTACCAATCCAAATATCATCGGTTATGTAACAATTAATAATAGAAATATTGTTGACGTAAACCCAATAATTAGAATTTGAATAATAACTGGTTATTCCCATAAATACACTTCCTTCACTACCGGTTGTAAAAACTACATCATCAAAATAAGCAGGTATTTTATTCATAGGGGTTTGAGGGTTCTGGGACATGAAATATCCGGGACCAATGAACACCATTTTTTTTGTTAACGTAATATCTCCATACTGTTGATTTGATCCGGTAACATATACTGTATCATTTGGAGATGTGCCGCTAAACTGCATCAATTCAGCCACAGTTTTAAAGACACGATTGGAAGCGTCTGTTTCAACATTATTATTTAAATACAATATCCTGGCATTGGCATACATACTAAGGCAAATGATAAACATAAAAATGGTAATTTTTTTCATTTGATTGTTTTTAAAGGTTTGTAGAAAAGAAATGTATTGAATATTATACTCACAAAATCTTGTATTAATCTTCTATGTTAAACCAGACTCTTCGGTCGCCAATTTTATTCCAGTCAAAATCTATTTTATTTAATATATCTGAAACAACATTAAGTCCGGGGGATGATCTTTCAAAATAAGTTTGATGCTTATAGGGAGTCTCAGGCAAAAAATGTTGTGGAGGTAAGGGTCCATCTGTTCTTTGATAACCCGTATTTTCTTTTGCTAAGGCTTGTACGCTGCCTACACCCCAATTTAAAACATTAATTGTTGGTATTCCGTAAGTATCAAAATCACAAGGTAAATATGTAAATTCAGGAATTTCAATTTTAGTATTCTCATCTTCCCAGATCGTTGCTCTTAATGTAACAATAGGGTAGTTTAAAAACATTTCAAATTGACCGGAATTCCTATCGGCCATAAAGAAAAGATCTTCACCGTAAATTTCCGGGAATCTTGTAAATGTAATTGCCACTTTGGGCCAATCTTCATCGGTATAAAAAGGATAATCAGAGAACAAGTTATGTAATTTGGTGTCTTTCAAAGTTCTGTAAAATGGTATCGGAGTATTCTTTGCTGGTGTATCTATAATAGCTATTTCTTTTGCAGGACTTTCAGGTTTTCGCCATTTAACTCTGATTTTGTGGATATCCCCAATGATTATTTTTGCTCCATTCATATTGGTATATGCAGTATCAACCAAAAAATATGTATATGCTTCGATGTTATCAATGCCTTTTTTAAATTCCCTGAAATTTGGTTCGGATGACAAATCAAATGGATTAACTTTTTTCATTATTTCTTCCTCAGATATTTTAAGAAAGCGGTAATCTTTAAGGTTCTTAAAAATAAAATAGTAGGTATCAGAATCAGTAATTAATTTGGGCGGTTTGTGTAATCCTTGAGAAATATAAAATCCTTCATTTACAGGATCATAATGAGATAGTTTTGTAGAAATACCTATGTGCATAAGTGAGTCATTCTGCATTCTAATAACCAAACTATCTTGTGATACTTCATTAGTGAAAGCCTTATAGTACCTTACAATGTTAAGACTTGTTATGCGCCCGGGAGCTCCTATAAATTC
>CAYMLS010000516.1:0-2929 GCA_964390665.1 uncultured Bacteroidales bacterium
TCGACTGTTTTGAAGGCGAGCCCAACGCAGCAATTGGCGTTTTCTTGCAAGCACCAAATAACACTAAAAAACAGAGAACATAATGACCAAAAAGCGCTGGGGATTACAATACGACGAATTCCTCAATAGTATTACACATGGTTTCGGCGTGCTACTCAGTATTGCAGCACTTGTATTGCTTGTGGTATTTGCCACTACCCGTGCAGATGGAGACATCTGGAAAATTGTAAGTTTTTCCATTTACGGATTTAGTCTGGTTTTGATGTATACCGCCTCTACACTGTACCATAGTTTTTCCAATCCACGGATAAAAAAGTTCCTGAATTTATTTGATCATGCTGCCATTTACATACTGATAGCAGGCACCTATACACCTTTCATGCTTGTATCGCTGCGTGGTCCCTGGGGTTGGTCGATCTTTGGAGTGATCTGGGGGTTGGCCCTGGGTGGGGTTGTCTTTAAGCTTTTCTTTTACACCGATAAACTCAGAAAGCTCTCAGCAGTGATTTACATTCTGATGGGATGGGTGATCGTGATCGCCATTCGGCCACTGATCAGCTCTGTCCCCGAAGGGGGTCTTTTTTGGCTGGTAGCAGGTGGGGTTTTCTATTCTGCGGGCGTACCTTTTTATATTCGCCGGCAAAACCGCTTCAATCATGTCATCTGGCATTTCTTTGTTTTGGCAGGAAGCATTTCCCATTTCTTTGCTATTTTCTTTTATGTGCTCCCAACATAAATGCCGTTTGCAGGAAAACGCCAACTGCTTTACCGGGTTCGCCTTGTAAATGACGCTATTTCTATCAGGCACAGACGAGATCGGGTTTTCTTGCTGATACTAAATATTCTTTGAAAAAGGGGCACGATCAACCGATCTCCCCTACCCATCCAGCCATTTTTTAAAATCTGCGGCCCGCTCAATGCTAACAATAGTCTCCATATCATCATCAGGTGGGGGTGTAAGTTGAAGTTTTACGCGACTGCGCGACCAGGCTGTCATTTGTTTGATGGCATCCATGTTCACAATATATTTGCGGTTGATTCTGAAAAACCGGGAAGGATCAAGCAACTCCCCCAACTGATCGAGTGTAAATTCCACAGGATAAGAATGGTTGTCAAAAGTTCGCAAAAACACATACCTGTCCATGGCATAAAAACAGGAGACCTCTGAAACCTCTACTTTCTTTATTTTTTCTCCCACCTGAATCAGAAAGCGCTTTTTATATCCCGGTTCCTTCCTTTGCAGGGTTTGAAGCAATCCTTCAATATCGGGAGCAAAAACAGACTTCATAGATCTGTATTTTTCGAGTGCTGCTTCCAGTTCCTTTTTACGGATGGGTTTGAGCAGGTAAGAAATGCTGTTGAGATGAAAGGCTTTGATGGCATACTGATCGTATGCCGTGGTAAAAATAACGGGTGTACTGATGGTCACTTGTTCGAAAATACTGAAGCTCAACCCATCGGAGAGTTGAATATCCAGAAAAATAAGGTCAGCCTGGTTGGTCATGAGCCATTTCACCGTTTCTTTTACAGATTGCGTTTTACCAATTATCTGGCAAAGAGGCATCACCTGTTTGATCATCTCTTCAAGTCTTTCGGCAGATAAGGGTTCGTCCTCAACGATCAGTACTTTCATTTTCAACAGATATTAAAGGTAACTTTACTTTATATTCATTTGCTTCCACAATAAATTCAGGTTGTTGACGGGTGATCATGGCATAACGCTTCACCATATTCTTCTGCCCCAGTTGTGTAGACATTGCTCCGGATATTTTCGGTTGAAGGTTGTTTTTCACCCAAAGAAAACCACTTTCCGGATAAATTTCGAGCGTAAGGGGTTGTTCATTGCTGATAAGATTATGTTTAATGGCGTTTTCCAAAACCGTTTGCAGCGATAAAGGTGGCAAAAACATTGACAACAGATCAGCAGGCAAATGTACTTTAAAAATCAGGTTCCTGCCATACCGTATCTGTTGTAAAAACATGTAGGAGCGGGCAAATCCCAATTCGTCAGACAATGTTACAACCTGTTTTTCAATACTTTCTAACACATAACGATAGATCTGGGAAAACTCATCAACAAACAATTGTGCTTTTTCAGCATCTTTTGCGATCAACCCCGAAAGGACATTCAGACTATTAAACATGAAATGTGGATTGATCTGGTTTTTGAGTACTTCAAAACGAATCTGAGAAAGTTCACGTTCCAGGTTTTCAGATCGTATGCGTGAGCGGGTGCTCTCCATGAAAAACAACCATGCCTCCAGCGTGATCATCATGATAAGATTGACCACCGCATAGATCAGGGCATTGGAGCGTAAAACCAGGAAAAGATCTTCTGTATAAGGATTAAGGGCATTCGCAAACAGGGTTACCAGCACAGAAACAAGAAACGCCCATAAAACAGCAAAAGAGAACTGCAATACCAGGCGCCAACCGGTTTTTTGTTTCCAGGGAAAATATTTGTTGAGATACTTAATGGCAATAATATCAGGATAGGCGATAAAAAAACCTGCCAGAACACTCAGCAGCGTGCCCCTCAGCAGGCGAAACAGAAAATGTTCCATGTCAGTCAATACAAAAAAACCACTAAAATGGTTGTAGGTAATAATGATGACCTGAATGCACAGCGCCACACCCACAATAAACTTCAACAGATCAGCAAAGGGAAATAAAGAATGTATTTTTTTGAAAAACATTTTCATTTTTTTGGAGGATAATTACACGATCAATGGAACAGAACAATCTGTTTAATACGCATCAAAATTAGAACATAACAACTTAGAAATGACAAGATATTTCGGTCATGATATATTTTTTCAAACCGTTTTTTATCTGTTTATAATTTGATGAAATAGGTTCTCGTTTTTTCCAACAAGAGAGCTCGCCAGCAATCTGACTGCATGTTTTACATTGCCACGAATTATAATCA
>CAYMLS010000517.1:0-2929 GCA_964390665.1 uncultured Bacteroidales bacterium
TACTTCAGCATCCGTTTTGTTTTCCTGCGTTTCCTCTGTTTTTTTCTCTTCTTTTTTTCGACCTGATCCGTTATCCGAATGTTTTCTGTCGGCTAATTTTATATCGTGAGGATCAAAATCATCGTAAGGTCTTTTTCCAAAGATCTCCTCAAGGTCTTCTCTGAAGATAACTTCTTTGTCGAGCAACTGCTGGGCAAGTTTTTCAAGTTTATCTCTGTTTTCGGTCAAAATATCTTTGGCTCTCTGGTAAGCAGATTCAATAAGTGTACTAACCTCCTGGTCAATGATTTCGGCCGTTTTATCTGAGTATGGTTTTGTAAATGAATACTCGCTTTGCCCACTTGAGTCATAATAGCTAATATTGCCTATTTTTTTGTTGAGACCAAAATAAGAAACCATCGCATAGGCTTGTTTTGTTACCTTCTCAAGGTCGTTGAGGGCACCTGTGGAGATCTTGCCAAAGATGAGTTCTTCGGCTGCCCTTCCACCAAGGGCGGAGGTCATTTCGTCGAACATCTGTTCAAATGTAGTGATCTGTCTTTCCTCGGGAAGGTACCAGGCAGCTCCCAGCGCTTTACCACGGGGAACAATGGTTACCTTTACCAGTGGATGAGCATGCTCGAGCAGCCAACTGGTAGAGGCATGTCCGGATTCATGAAATGCGATCACTTTTTTCTCGTGCGGAGAAATGATCTTGTTGCGTTTCTCCAAACCTCCAATGATACGGTCAACAGCATCCAGAAAGTCCTGCCTTTCAATCATTTTTTTGTTTCTTCGGGCAGCAATCAATGCTGCTTCGTTACACACATTAGCAATATCGGCACCTGAGAAACCGGGTGTTTGCTTGGCCATAAAGTCGGGCTGCACATCTTTTTCGAGCTTCAAAGGTTTCATATGCACCTTAAAAATCGCTTTTCTTTCCTCCAGGTCGGGCATTTCAACTTGTATTTGTCTGTCGAAACGTCCTGCACGAAGCAGCGCCCTGTCCAGTATATCGGCCCTGTTGGTGGCGGCGAGTATGATCACACCCACATTGGTGCCAAAACCATCCATTTCGGTAAGGAGTTGGTTGAGCGTGTTTTCACGTTCGTCATTGGCGCCGGTCATGGGGTTTTTACCCCTTGCCCGTCCGATGGCATCTATCTCATCAATAAAAATGATACATGGTGCTTTTTCTTTTGCTTGTTTAAATAGGTCGCGTACCCTTGAGGCTCCCACACCCACAAACATTTCCACAAAATCAGAACCACTAAGAGAGAAGAAAGGCACTTGTGCCTCACCGGCCACCGCTTTTGCCAAAAGTGTTTTTCCTGTTCCGGGAGGGCCTACCAGCAAGGCTCCTTTGGGTATTTGCCCACCAAGATTTGTATATTTACCAGGATTTTTTAGAAAATCCACGATTTCCATCAGTTCTATCTTGGCTTCATCGAGTCCTGCTACATGGTTAAAATTTATATTCACACTGGTGTCTTTATCAAAAACCTGTGCTTTTGATTTACCAATATTAAAAATAGCGCCTCCACCTGCTCCCCCTGCCATGCGGCGCATGATGAAAATCCAGAAAACGATGAGCAGACCGATGGGGAGCAACCAGCTCAAAATATCGGTACCCCAATCCTTTCTTTGCTCGTAAAAAACGGGTATACGGTTTTGAGCCGGCACGTCCTCCTGTGCCTCGCGCACCATTGTTTCGAAATTATCGATTGAACCTATTTTGAAGGTAAAATGAGGTCCCTCCAGTACTTCATTTTGCTGCAGGTCTTCGTAATTGCTGATCTGATCCTGTTTGATAAAGATCTCTACCAATTCGCGGTTCACGACTACTATTTTGTCAACATCTCCTGATCCGAGCATCTGGTTCTCAAATCTTTGCTGAGAAATTTCCACTGCGGTACCGCCCCAGTTAAATAGCTGAAGACCAATAAACAGAACTGCCAGGATACCATAGATCCAGTAAAAGTTGAAGGGAGGGTTGCCCTTTCCTCCTTTGCCCCCTGTTCCGCCGGGTTTATCGCCCTTCTTGTTCATATGGGGTATAGGATTTTTTTTAGGGGAAGTGCCGCCCTTTGCCTTAGATTCTCCGGAATTGGGTTTCGGGTTATTTTCCTGTTGGGTGTTTTTATTTTCGTCGCTCATTATATATTATTGATATTATGCTGATTAAAAAATGACAAGTACAGTTTTCACGACTCTTCGCTGATGTATTCCGTGGGAGCATCTGCCCAGAGTTCTTCAATTCTGTAATAGTTTCTTACATCCTCCTGAAATATGTGGACTACAATGTCCAGATAATCCAGCAGAATCCATTCGGCATTGGCAAAGCCTTCGCGTCGCCGGGGCTTTACTCCAGTATGCTTCTTTACTGTTTCTTCTATGGCATCGGCTATGGAACTTACATGCGTGTTGCTGGTGCCATGGCAGATGACAAAATAGTCGCAAACCGTACTATTGATCTTTGCCAGGTGAAGGCAAACTATTTCTTTTCCCTTTTTTTCCTGTATTCCGTTAATGATTTCTGATTTCAGAACATCTGTTACTTCTAACACTTTCTCATTGACCATGCACTGATAATTTGGTTTTACTTTATTTTTACAGGATATTTCCTGCTTTATCATGAAAATTTGAAAATAATAAATTTATATGTGTATATCTGAACCGACAAAAATAAACAAATGTGAATAGAATCTACGTAAAATAATGATAATCAATTCGATGGAACAGATGATTTGCTCTCTGAATCCCTGCATGACTACAACCTACAAAAGTAACTATTTTTCATCAGATATGTTTTGTTTTGTGCTTATGCCAGCATGCAGATCGTTCTCGTATAAATGAAAAGGGGTACATTTTTTAAATGTTTGCCCTCATGCTACCATATTTTTTTACAAATCAAACATTCTCAGAGCAATAAAGTTTTGCAAAAACCGTG
>CAYMLS010000518.1:0-2923 GCA_964390665.1 uncultured Bacteroidales bacterium
ATCGTACTTTTCAAAAACCAGGATGGTATCATATTTATCCCTTTTCTTTAGGGTAAGGATTCTTTCCTGCCCGGGATTGATATAGTAATCGCCCTGCCCAAGTTTGCTGTTGGAGAAATGAGGGATGGATCCGTAGTTTTTTCGGTTGATGGGTTTCATACTCAAAAATACAATTAAGTGCTAATTAACTGTTTCTGCGAATCTCTGTCATGCAGGATGTGGATAAAATATTCCATGTGAGATATCCTGAACGGAAATAAAACGACATGACAGCAAATACCTCCTGTAAAGGAGTAAAACTTGAAAAAGCACAGATAAATTGTGAAGCACCAGCAGTTATAAAGATTTTGTATCTTATTAGTTCTCAATTTTCTCAATAATGGCTGCCCAACCACCACCGGAGGCCATTACTACCGGAATTTTATCGGTACGACTTACTTCATATCGTTCTTTTTTGTAGTCTTGTGCGAATCGGTCAGCATTCATTCCGTCTTTCATCACGGTCATATTGTATTGCCCTTCTTCCAAAAACGAAAGGTCAACGGTAAGTTCGCGGGCAGTCCAGTCGGTCATGGCACCAATGTACCAGGTTTGGTCCTTACGGCGTGCCACCAAAATGTAATCGGATACAACACCCCCGAGCACCCGGGTCTCGTCCCAAACGGTTGGTATTCGTTTTAAGAAATCTACCGTTTCCTGTTCCTTCCTGTAGGTTGAAGGCGACTCACACATCATTTGCATCGGGGCTTCGTAGACCACATACATGGCCACCTCATGGCAGCGGGTGCCAAGGCTCATGGGTCGTTCAAAGCTTATCAGGTGGTTTATCGAATCAGCATTCATCATGGCACCAGGGGTATAATCCATAGGGCCGGCAGCCATGCGTGTAAACGGGATGGTAACATTATGCTCAGGTGTTATCTCACTGCTCCATTTGTTGTTCTCGTTTCCTTTTACACCCTCGTAATTAATTACATTGGGGTACTTGCGTCGTAGCCCTGATGGTTTAAATGACCCGTGGAAATTCACCAGCAATTCAAGTTGGGCACATTCCCGCGCAATTGCTTCATAGGATTCAACCATGTACTGATCATTACGCTGCATAAAATCAATCTTGATGCCTTTGGCACCCCAGCTTTGGTATGTTTCCAATATTTCGGTCATATTTTCATCGAGCGGTTTCCATAGCACCCACAAAATGATATCCACATTCTTTGTTTTACCATATTCAATGAGATGAAGTACATCGATATCGGGGTTGAAGTCCAGAATTTCGGTGGTCGATCTGGTCCAACCTTCGTCCAGAATGACGTACTCAATACCATTTTCCGAGGCAAAGTCGATGTAGTACTCGTATGTTTGGGTGTTCAACCCGGATTTGAAATCAACCCCGTAAATATTATTGGCATTGTACCAGTCCCATGCAACTTTTCCGGGTTTGATCCAGTCGGTGTTTTCGATCACCGATGGTTCCGAGAGCTGGTAGGTAAGGTTACTCTCAACAAAAGTACGGTCTTCGTTGCCAATGATAAACACCCGCCAGGGGAAATGGCGTGCACCGTCAACCCGGGCAATATAATCCGCCTCTTTGGTTATGATCTGGTTTCGATCCGGCGAATCTTCTTCATTGGGCATGGTTTCAAGAACAAATTGCGGAAATTTTGTTTGCATGGAGGTCTCGCCTTTCCCTTTCAGAAACATACCGGGGTAACTATGCAGGGCAGTTTCAGTAAAAAGAACCCTGCCATTGCCGGGTACATCGAACATAACCGGAAGGCTGCAAAAAACGGTGTCTGATATCCCGGAAAGTTTTCGGTAGGGATATAAACGCTCATTATGCGAGTACATCGATTCCTCCTCTGGAAAGAAAGACCCCGAACCAGCCGGGAAATACAGGTCCATTTGCTCATCGACCACTTCGTAAGCCTTGCCCGAAGTTTCAGAAAAACGATATGCCACACCATCGTTATATGTTCTAAAATATAAGATGAAACCGGACTTGAAGTGCAAGGTAAGCACATTGCAATGATCTTTGATAACGGCATCCTTGTGCGGTACGGCAGGAGTAATTTCTTCATTGATTTCTTTCAATGTGTTTCTTCGCAGCTTTGGATTGATACCCAGCTGCCTGTCGCTTAATTGCATGGAAACCACGGCCTTTTCTATGATTGTTTTACCATTTAGTGTTGCCGACCATGATATTTGATCCTCAACAATTACAGTAAGTTCAATAGTACCATCCGGCGATGGAATCTTAAATTCTTCAGCATTTGCAGAAACTGCTAACAGCAGCATCATGAGGTTTAATGTAAATTGTTTCATCGTAATAATAGTAAATTGTTATCATTTTTTCCGGTATTAAAGTAGTATATTTTTTTGAATATGAAATATGAATCCACTCCAAAAACTCGTTTTCGGCAAATTTGTGCTAACAACTTGTTGTTTAATTGCTTGTATTTCAGTCATTTAAACTTGTGTAATTTGTGGATAATATTCCTTTTGTAGTGGATTCAAATATTTTATTGTCATTATTGGGTCCACTCTGATAGCTCCTTTTCGGAGAAATTCGTGCAATTATCATGTTTTTTTTTCTGAATATCAGGCATTATAATTAGTGTCAATTCGTGTAATTTATAGGACAATATACTTTTTAGAGTGAACCCATTATTGATTGGTGAAATTTTGTTTCGCTGCTATTTCGTGGTCTGTTTAGGGTGGACAGGAGGTATGCGATTCTTTATCTGTCTCCGATATGGAGTCACAACGTCTTCACACACCAAAAACCATTGATATTTTGTGTTAAGTTTTTGAATGCTTTGTAATACAAGGCGATCTGGTGTTTGGTTGTCAATTCCTGTGTATGGAATTGTGTAATTAGTCTTTGCAAGAAAACGCCAAATACTGCGTTATTCTCGTTTTTGAA
>CAYMLS010000519.1:0-2919 GCA_964390665.1 uncultured Bacteroidales bacterium
AAACACCAAAATCTGGGGACACACAGCAGCGCATAAGGAAAAATACCCGAATTTGCAATATCCTCCTTCAATCAGGCAGATACACCTCTGAAAGCGTTGTGCTATAATAGCGATAACAACAATGGTGGTATGGGGGCGTTGGCACACATACTAAAAACACACCCCAGCAAATTAATAGCAGATGCATTTTGATTCGATTATAAATAGATTTAGAAACAAATTTGGGAAATCTGATAAAGTTGATTGGATTTCTGAACGTCTTGATGAAATTGAAAATCATAAGAGTAACGATGATATTATACCTTTTAGGATTGTTGGAGTAAAAGATGCTGGATTCCTGACAAAAGTGAAAGGAGTATTTTCATATATTTCCTTTTATTATATGCCGTGGAAATATAATGATATTGAATCCTGGAAAGCAATTGCTCCTAAACTTATAGGCAAGAAGTTTTTAGGCAAAATCTATAGAATTGACAAAGACCCTATTGCAATAGTTTTAAATGGAGATTTTCCTCAATTTGAAAATGCTGAACTAACCATTGGAGAAGAATACAAAGGTTTGATTATTAAAACAGCAGATTTTGGTTTATTAATCGATATTGGTTACCATTTTGATTGGAAATGCGGTTCAGTGGTAGGTTTGCTACATAAAAGGCAGCTTGCAGATAGCGAGAACTTAGAAGATTATAAATTAGGTCAGGAAATACAAACGATTTACCATGAGCGAAACAAAAAAGGACAGATAGGATTCTGCAATGATAGAGAAAAGGTAGATTGGGAAATTGGAAAACCACAGAAGTTGATTGGTCAGACTACTTGGGCAACTGTCATTCGACACGATGATAATACAACAATTGATTTATTGGTAGAAGGAAAATACAGAGCTCTCTTAAAGGTTGATAAAAAAGCATATGCACCAAAATACCGCAAAGAAATTAAAAGTGCAAAAAACCAACTAAAACATACGGAGATAATACATTGTGAAGTCACTGGCATGTTGGAAACAGACAAGATGTTAAAAGTCAATTGGCTTACGGAGATTGATACGGATATTGTGGTTGATAACTCAATTGTAAATATTCTGGATAATGAAGCATTAGAAAAATTAATGAAATTGAAAAACAACACATAAATCTAAGTAATTGTTTATGAGTAAATTACGTGTGCCATCATGCTATGCCTGCCAATTGCGGGTGCAGTGCAGGTTTCGGGTTTTCTGCCTGGCGTTATCTTTTGTATCGGGGGATAGTTTAGCGGTCCGCAATCCCTCTCGTCGGTACTGACGAGACAGGTATAGCAGGCACGTTTGTGTTTAATGCTAAAAGAGACCCTGCAAATGCTGACCCACAAACAACACATTTAAAAATCTCGCAGGTTGCCCCACTTTCGAGTTTTATAAAAGAGTTGTTTTTTTGCTATCGCACAAAGAAATCGTAGTAATAATTTGAGAATAGTAGATTATTTTGATACTTTTGTAGAATAATTACTAAACATGAATGCTAAAGAGTATGTAAAATATCTGTTATCAATAGAAAGCTACTCATTTTCATTGGATGAGATTGCTCAGGTAACAACAGGTAGTAATAATTCTTTAAAATTCGAACTCCTTAGATTATCAAAGAAAGGAGAAATAGTAAATCTCCGTAAAGGTTTTTATTTAATTATCACACCCAGATATTCTTCAGCAAAAAAATAAAATACTCCCTATTCCTAAGGCCACAAAACACGCCCCGCATTCGTGATCCCTTACAATCCCATTTGATTTTTCAGTATGATTTTTCCTGTCAACATTCAGCAGGTTGCCATCAAAGCGACCCTGCATTGTTTTGCCCGGGGTGAATCTGATGAACCATTCCCGGATCAGATGAGTTAAAAATGTTATGTTATCAAAAAAAATATTTATTTTTGACGCATAGAAAGAAAGTATAAACCTGAAAATCAAAATCACGCACACCTGGAAACACCAAAATCTGGGGACACACAGCAGCGCATAAGGAAAAATACCCGAATTTGCAATATCCTCCTTCAATCAGGCAGATACACCTCTGAAAGCGTTGTGCTATAATAGCGATAACAACAATGGTGGTATGGGGGCGTTACAACCAATTGAAAAAAAACATCCTGCAAACTATAAAAATTCGATTAGATTGATTTGATTTTGTTCCATTATTCGTTAACTTTGTCGAGTGGATAAAAAGCGACAACTGATTTATTTCAGAGAATATTTTTGGGACTTTTTTAATAAACAGACAGAGAAAACAAAAGATAAAATTAATTATGTTCTCTTTCTCGTATCAGTATCCGACAAGATACCAAGAAAATTCTTTGAACAAATGACTGGATACGATGGATTATTTGCGATACGGATTGAATTTGAAAGCAACATCTATCGGATATTTTGCTGCTTTGATAAAGGGAATTTGGTGGTGTTATTCAATGGATTTCAAAAGAAAACACAGAAAACTCCAAAAAAGGAGATTGAAAAAGCAGTACAGATTATGAAAGAGTATTTCGATTATAAACGAAAAGGAGACAAAAAATGAAAGATATTACAACATTCGATGAGCATCTTGACAAAAGATACGGCGAGATTGGCTCCGAAAAACGGACAGAATTTGAGATAAAAGCAAAAGCCTTTGCGATTGGTGAGATTTTAAGAGACGCAAGAAAAGAAGCTCATATGACACAAGAGCAACTTGCTAACAAGACAGGAACTCGAAAAAGTTTTATATCTCGGATTGAGAATGGACATAGTGATATTCAATTATCGACCTTATATCGACTGGTTGAGATTGGATTTGGAAAACGAGTTAACTTGACAATTGGTTGATTTGATTAAATATCAACTGGTTACAATTAACAGAAATATCAGCGGTTTGCAAAACCCGGCGAATATTCCCGGTTGAACGAAATCCAACC
>CAYMLS010000520.1:0-2905 GCA_964390665.1 uncultured Bacteroidales bacterium
TTGCTTTTTCGATTATTGCACTTCCAGCATGGTTCGCCTGAACGCATCCAATGCGGATGTTTACATTACAAACTCAATCTTCCGTAACGCCCTTTTGCCCGATAATCCTGATAACGGACGTCTTGTTGATACCCGTAGCAACCCAACGGATACCATTTCGGTTAAAAATTCAACCATTTACAACGGCGGATCTAGATTGGTCAGAACTTCCGGTGCGAATATCAACTACATGGAAATGGATCATAATACCGTTTTTCAGGTAAGTTTCAAGGAAAATTTCATGTTAGATGCCACCAAGGAAGCGAAAATCACCAATAACATTTTTTACAACTTCAGTTACAGGGTTGATAATACGCAGCACGATCCTATGTTTACCGTTGATTCAATAGGTGAAGGCGGTCCTTATCTTGATTCTGAAAGATATTTTGACCTCAGCAACAACAACATCTATCAACAACAAGAGGTTATTGATGTTTTTGAAAATTTCAGCCCCGATACACTTTACAGATTCAACAGCTGGGATACACTGCAACTGGACACCATCCGGTTTACATGGGAAGTGAATACCGACCAGTTCTTCGCCAATCATAATATTCTGGATACAGCAGTATGGACACCAAATCCTGTCTTATTACATTTCATTGAAAACGGTCAGGTTGATACTACTAACATCTTTAGCGAAGAGTTGGAATTTGATAACGCTCCTCCTTTAAATCTTGAATATCTTGAATTTTATGTAGAGAACAATTTCTCTATCGGTGGTACCAATCCTCCCAATCCCTTCGCTGATGAAGACCCCAATGCAATTGGTGAAGTGGCCGACCCTTACACCTTCAGGTATCAATCCAATACCCGAACTGCAACTGCCGGAACAGATGGAAATCCATTAGGAGACCCAAGATGGGAACCTCTCGGTGGTACAAGTGTGAATAACATTACCCGGGATGTTGGTATGATGGTTTATCCTAACCCGTCTAATGGACTGGTTACCCTTGAGTTCTCTTCATCTGTGAACGAAAATGCCAGGATTGAGGTGGTGAACATTACAGGGCAGGTTGTATATGAACGTGAAACAAGCGCCGGAAATTCTCAAATTCTTGATCTCCAAAATCTTGACAGAGGTATTTACTTCCTTGTCGTACATCATGATAATGAGAAGAAAACCACCAGACTTGTTCTTCAATAGTATATTTTCCAACACATCGAATAATCAAACCCATCATGAATAGTAAAGTTGATAAATAGGTAAAAATGGTCAGAAAGAAACTGGTTGGCAATTCCGCCAACCAGTTTTATGAAATGCACTGTTTCACCAGGAACAAATTTAAAATGGAAAAAAACAATTTGCAGCATTGTTTATAATTGAAATCTTTAAATCATGAAAAATATCTCTTCTTTATTGGCTTTTCTGTTTTTGAGCGGCACAACATTATGGGCGCAACAGTTTCCCCAACAACCAGAACCCTGGCAAGACGCATATAACATAGATGTGACCAATGTTGAGTTTACGCACCCTATTACCGTTTTTAATGCAACGGAAAGGGATACCATTCTGGAGCGTATTGCCAATGAAAAGGAACCTCAGTTTACTACATTTCAGCAGTTAATGGATGAAGCGGATGAGATGCTCTCTTATATTCCGGATCCCCCTTCCACCATGGATATTATGGGTGGATACGAAAATGATTCCAACCTGCCTGAAATGAGGGCTATTTTATGGTCCAACTCATATACTGCTTATACGTTAGCTTTGGCATATAATCTGTCGGGAGATGAACAATACGCAGCAAAAGCAGAAGAAATACTGATGGCATGGGCCAATACAGGTACCACCTTTACTGGTAATGACCGCGGATTGCAATTAGGTAGTTATTTTAACTCCATGCTTTATGCTGCTGATCTTCTGCATGACTATGCAGAGTGGGATGAAACCGGAAGAGAAGTATTCAAGGAATGGTGGATCAACGAATGTTTGGATTCAGGGGATGTAATGGGTGTGATGAGAAGAAAAGACAATAACTGGAAAGATGCAGCAATATTGGGTGTTATAACGGCAGCAGTTGTTTTTGAAGATTCCCTTTTACTAAAGGAAAGTGTGATACAACTCACCAGCTACTTTTATGAACGTACAGATGAAAATGTGGTGCATCCCGGCACATCATGGAAATTTTCCAATGATGAACAGGGTACCTACATGCTGAGAGAGGTGGTTAGAAATGAAGGAAGAAGTGGTTTGACATATACCGCCTACGCGCTTACAACAATGGTGCAGGCAATGGAGATCGCCCATAACGCAGGATTTAGTTTGTGGGACAAAGAAACTGCTGAAGGGGCAAACATGCAAAAACTCATACAACAATATTTTGACTGGACCATACTCAACGAATCCTTCCCCTGGAATGGCAATCCCAATAAAACGCCATACCGGAGAAATGCTTTTGAAGTGGTGAATAATCATTTTGAAATGAGTGAGATATTTCAAAGTTGGTTGTCATTTAACCGCCCCGTTAATGGTGAACAGGGAGATGCCTGGACAACACTGACGAAAGGACTTACAGGTGAAACAAACATTGGTGGTACCGATACGCTTGACTTTGAAAGTATGTACCTGGAGGCTGAAGATGCAGAGGTTGAATTGCCTATGGTTATTCAGGATGATTTATTATCGTCCAATGGTCAGTATGTTTTTGTTCCGGAAGGCAACCGGTCAACCGGCAGTGTTCCGGAAGCTGGTAAAACAACATTCAATGTTTATCTCAAAGGTGGAAATTATCGTATTTGGGCAAGGGTTATTGCACCCAATCCCGAAAGCGATTCCTACTGGATACAGGTAAATGACCAACCTGCCTTTTTCTGGAATCAGATCACCAATTCTGACTCGTGGATTTGGGTGCCTGTACACCAG
>CAYMLS010000521.1:0-2896 GCA_964390665.1 uncultured Bacteroidales bacterium
TATTTACATTTGTTGTACAACCTGATTGCAATATAATAAACTGAGTATACTCCTAAAACTCATTTTCGGTAAATTGGTTTCGAAAAACTTCGGTTCGCAGACAAGAAACTTCCCAGCGTGGGTTCATCCAATGATGACAAAAAAGATGAACCGAGCCATAACAATACCATTCATAATCAAGCGGACGATCATGAATTCCCGGGTGCTGACCGGCAGAAAAGACAACTTTAGTCACAACAAAAACAATGCCCTGACACATGCCGACAACGTTCATTATTCAGGGTTTGATTAACATCAGAAATAAACCAACCAAAAAACTATCAGCCCATCCTACCTATGCAATAAACCGATGCAGGCACTGTTCGCAAGCGTGCACTCTTTCCTGAAAAACGAACACCTGCTATCCTCCCCAAAACACACAATACTACTGATATGCTGACGGTTATAAAAAATGGCGCAAGAATTGAATAAATTTATCTTTGAAATGATAACTTTTTTCTTTCTTGATCTGGTTTCATAAAATTCGCATAACTTTAAATCTAAAAAAAAGTCTGATCCATGCAACTTGCAATCACCTATCTGAAAACCTTTTATCGTACACTAAGAAAAAGCCCGTTGTTCACTTTCATCAACATCATGGGTCTTTCGATCGGTTTGGCTGCTTCCCTGCTCATCTATATCTGGGTATTCGATGAAGTAAGTTATGACCGGTTTCACGAGAACAGCGACAGAATATACCGGGTTGAGCGCCAAATGTTTATGGATGGTACGCAAATGCTGGTACCCATTACTTCTCCACCCGTTGGACCAGGCATACTGAGGGATTATCCTCAGGTAACAGACTTCACGCGGGTTAGTGATGAAGAGGTGATGATAGAAGACCCCCGCAAAATGCAAACCACAGAAAGGATTTTTTATGCCGACACATCTTTTTTTGATGTATTCTCTTTTGAGGTGATCATAGGGGATGCAGAAAATTGTCTCCGCGAACCCTATACCATAGCCATTTCAGAAACCGCCGCCAAAAAATACCTGGGCAACAATCCGGCGATCGGCTCGGTGATCAACATCAATATCAATCAGCAGCAACATCCTTTCCGGGTTACTGCCATCTACCGCGATATGCCATCCAACTCTCATCTTCAATCCGATTTCATTGCCTCTTTTGTTACGCTCCACAGTTTACGTCATGAAACCATGATCACCGCCTGGTTATCCAGTTTTCTTTATACCTACATACTTGTTGAAGAAGAAGCGGATGCTGATAAACTCGAAGCAGCCCTTCAGGATTTGGTGAATAAATATTTTGCCGAAGAGTTCAGAAGGATTTTAAACATGGAAAACCCTGAGGAAGTCATGACCATAATACTGGAACCCCTGACCAGCATATACCTCAACGGGAACCGTACATGGGAAATAGATCCTCCGGGAAGTAAAACTTCCGTCATGGTTTTCAGTTTTGCTTCCATCCTCTTGCTCGTCATTGCAGGAATCAATTTTATGAATTTGTCAACGGCACGAGCCACCAAAAGGGCAAGAGAGGTAGGAATCAGAAAGGTATCGGGTGCCACCAGAAAGCAGCTGATCGGTCAGTTTCTGGCAGAAGCACTGCTTTTTAGTTTTATGGCGCTTTTGCTGGCACTGCTCATTGTTGAAACCGCCCTGCCTCATTTCAATGCATTGGCAGATAAGGAGATGTCGATAAGCATCTTGTTTTCGGGATGGAACCTGCCGGCCATTTTGCTGGCCTGGTTGGTGACCTCCTTGCTGGCTGCCATCTATCCTGCATTTTTTCTCAGCGCATACCAACCTGCAGAAGTACTCAAAGGACAACCCGGTGCCAGAGGAGGGCAGTTTTTCAGAAAAATACTGGTAACAGGACAGTTCATCATTTCCATAGGTTTGGTTGTATCTGCCATCACCACATACCGGCAATTGCAGTATATCAGCAACAAAGACCTCGGATACAACCGGGAAGGACTGATCAATATACCCATTGAAGACAGAAGGACTTTCGAAAACTACGATGCGTTTGAAAATGAAATACTTAATTTGCCCCATGTGGAAAACATCACCAGGTCGATGATCGTGCCAACAACACAGAATTATACCGACAATCCTTTTCGGATAAGGGGCAGGGAGGAAATATTTTTCCCCGTTATCAACTACACCAATGCACATTACGTGCCCACCTTTGAAATGAAACTGATAGCCGGAGAGAATTTTGCAGACCCAATGGTGCGCGACTCGCTCCGTTATTTCATCATCAATGCATCAGCAGCAAAAATGTTTGGATTCGCAGAACCTGATGATGCCCTTGGCCAACAAATTGGACGATTGGAGGATATGGAAGGAAATGTATACAATTGGGGACATATTGTGGGTGTGTGCCAGGATTTTCACTACCAGTCACTTACGCAAACCATTCGGCCCATGGTCATCTTTGCCTCCAACGAGGGTCACAACCATATCACCATCAGGGTAAATGATACATTCGAAACCCAGGCCGATGAACAGATCAAAGAAATCTGGCATCAGTTTTATCCAGATAAGTTATACAGCGGATATTCCATTTCAGAGAACTTTGACAGGCAGCACATGACAGAAAACCGCCTGCAAACAATCCTGTTGTTATTTACCATTTTATCGGTTTTTGTTGCTTGTTTGGGTTTGTGGGGGTTATCTGCTTTCTCGGTGGAGAAACGCATCAAAGAGATCGGGATCAGAAAAACGCTGGGTGCACACAGTTTTCAGATCATTCATCTGATCGCCTCCGAATTCAGCAAACTCATCATCATAGCAGGGGTCATCGCACTGCCGTTTGCCTGGATGGTCATGAGCGACTGGCTCAACAATTTCCCCTACCGCCTGGGGCTGGAAATATGGGTGTTTGTTT
>CAYMLS010000522.1:0-2894 GCA_964390665.1 uncultured Bacteroidales bacterium
TTGACAGACCCATTGAAAAGAAGTCTGAATTTATCGAATTGCTGACCCACACATCAATAATTTTGCAAATAGATGCCAAGCCTAAAGAGAAAAAGGATACCCGATTAGAGAAATTCATCACCCTGTTCAGTCAAAAGCTTAAAAATGCTGACCCCAATTACATTATAGAAATACCAGATGATGCAACACAAGATCATGACCTGGGAAGTATTATAAGCTATCTAAACAGAGGCACTCAGGAAGAAAAAATCATACGCAGCCTGAAATATGAGGAATATCATGAAAACTCATTAAAAGATTTAGCAACTGAAGCCAAAGAATCCAAAAAACGAGAAAAAGAAGCAAAAAAACGAGAGGAAGAAGCTAGAAAACGAGAAGAAGAAGCAATAAAACGCGAGAAAGAAGCCAACAACAAACTCATTAAAGCCATTCAAAGGATGCACCAAAGGGGTTTTACGATTGCTGAAATTTCTGAAGATATGGGGGTATCGGAAGCGGATGTCAGAAGGTGGATAGTGGAATGATTTTAATAAGAATTAACCGCATCGCGGTGATGTTTGGGTATAGAATGACATAACGATATCCCTAAATCCCGGAAGAATGGTGTATTAAACCTTAACACCATCCCTACGGGATTTTTTGTGGTTGTATGAACTTTCTTTTTCTACCGTAACATCTTCTCTGCGTGGAATTTAGTCGTCCGACGAGCGGAAAGTCGTCGGACGACGGGCAGACGGGATTGGTGACGTAGTGAAGCACCGTAGGGACAGGGCATGCCCTGTCACTACAATGGTTGGACCACTTCCAGTTCGTCCCACCACTAAAAACCGAATCGACCTGAATTAATATTAATTTTGCGCTGAAAGAAACCAGATAAAAATTTCACCATGTGGGAAAAGATCACAAGTTTGCATAATCCAGGCGTTTTGAAAACGGTAAAACTCACGCATAAGCCTGCCGAAAGGAAAAAGCAAAAAATGTTTGTTGCCGAAGGCATCAGAGAAGTCTCTCTTGCCTTGCAAAAAGAGGTAGAAGTGGTCACGATCTATATTTGCCGCGATTTTTTGAATGAAGACCCCGCCTATCCTTTGCATCTGAAAAAATATGAGGAGCAAATAAGCGAAGTTACGCCCCAGGTTTTTGCCAAAATGGCCTATCGAAAAGATACCGGTGGCATTATACTGGTCGCCAAACAATTCGACACCGATCTTGAAGATATACAGATACCTGCGAATCCATTGATCGTGGTGCTGGAAGCGGTTCAAAAACCCGGTAACCTCGGAGGGGTGCTGCGCACATGTGATGCAGCAGGGGTAGATGCTATAGTGATTTGCGACCCTCTTACCGATGTCTTTAATCCCAATGTAATCCGCTCAGGACTTGGTTGTCTTTTTACCAGACAGGTAGCGGTATGTACTTCTGATGAATTTATTGCATGGGCAAAACAAAACCGGATCAATATAGTGGCCGCAAGTTTGCAGGCAGATAAAAACCATTTTGAAACGAATCTTACCTGCGCCACTGCCCTGGTTTTTGGCACAGAGGCCGACGGACTATCTTCCAAATGGTATCAGAACGCTCATACAACGCTCAAAATACCCATGCTTGGCAAAATTGATTCGCTTAATGTTTCCGTTTCGGTTTCCATTTTGGTTTACGAATCGATAAGGCAGCGTATGCAGAAAATCAAACGTTGAACCGGGCCATGACAAAATTTTTGACACATTTCTGCTGAGCCTGTTGAAGTGCACGCGCATGATTAGATTTCGCGGCATGGCAAAACATGCAGTCAGCGTGTTGGCGAGCACTCTCGTTAAAAACACGAGAACCTGTTTAATCAAATTATAAACAGACGAACAATTTTCTTTTACCGGTTTTTCTGAAAAAAATTCCTATTTTTACGGTCACTATATATCTCAGTTATGAGTCCACGAATTACACGAATTGACATAAATTTTAATGCCTGACATTCAGATAAATAAAAACATAATATTTTCACGAACCGTAAGCCCGGCGAAGTCAGTTTTTCCGAAAACGGGTTTTCGGAGTGGACTCAGTTATGAATGGCAGAAATGAGTACAGTCTAAAAACTTGTTTTTAGACATTCGTGTAAATTTTGTTTTGTTTTATATTGCTGAATTTCAATCAATTAAATTCGCGAAAATTTGTGGAAATTTGTGGACAAATACTTTTTTTACTGGACTCAGAAATGAAAATCATCCACTACGATAACAAATATTCATCATAAAAACCGCTTAATCTCATAACCCATGATGCAAAGAAATCTCAACAGCACACAAATAACCGGTTCAGGACTTGCACTAATCCTGATCAGTTTGCTGCTTTATATATTTCTGGATCAGAGCGTTTTTTTACAAATTGCTTTTGTCCTCGTTATTTGGCTGATGATCTGGCCTGCACCATTCCGGTATTTTGCTTACTTTTGGTTTGCCCTTGGGGAAGCACTGGGTTACGTAGTGAGCAGGGTGCTGCTTTCTCTGATCTTTTTCTTGCTGGTTGTCCCTGTAGGTTTGATGAAAAGAAATCAACTGCGCTCAAACATGAAATTAAACAGTTTTAAAACAGGCAACACTTCGGTGTTTGTCAACAGAGAAACACAGTTTACAGAAAAAGACTTTGAAAAACCATTTTAACCCTCAATTAACACATCAATTATGGAACTTTTACATGATCTCTGGGATTTTCTGAAAACCCGCAAAAAGTTTTGGTTGATCCCCCTTATCGTTATCTTGTTGTTTTTTGGTTTCCTTATCGCCCTTTCTTCCGGATCGGCCATTGCACCTTTTATCTATACCTTGTTCTGATCTCATATCATTGCTGTTTTAGCAAATGGGTGTTTAGAGCACACTCTGCCTAAAGAAATTATTCACCAA
>CAYMLS010000523.1:0-2866 GCA_964390665.1 uncultured Bacteroidales bacterium
ACGTCAAACGATATGGACCAAAGGGGAAACCAGCGGAAATTTCCTTTTTGTGAAAGATATCCTGGAGGATTGTGATCAGGACACATTGCTGATCTATGCCGAACCTTCCGGAGTGGTATGCCATACGGGTGATCCTACCTGTTTTCATGACGATCATGGACCGCAGCTCGATTTTATCAGACACCTGCAGCAGGTCATTCACAACAGAAAAGGGCAGTCACCCGAATCTTCCTATACAGCACGATTGTTTGAGAAAGGGACTGCCCGCATTGCCCAAAAGGTAGGGGAAGAGGCTGTTGAAACCGTTATCGAAGCAATGAAAGGAGACAATGAAAAGATGAAAGAGGAAGCTGCCGACCTCATTTATCATTTGCTGGTATTGCTTTCGCAAAAGGACATGGATTTTAAAGATGTTGTGGAAGTGCTGCAGAAGCGACACAAATAGAGATATTTTCTGTTGCCTGGAAAAACACCCGTTTTCACCATCCTACTCCAATCCTGACCCCAAACAGGAATACAAAACCGGAATGACCGAATCCTGTTCCATCTCCGTTTATTGATTTATAGGTGTTTTCGGGTTTGATGGTTTGTGTATACCGAACCCCGAAACCGGTATAAAAGTCGATGGCGAAGTTGGGATCGGGAACCCACCGGAAACCCATCAGGGCATCGGCTTTGATGGTTGAAAACAGGATAGAATAGTTGCCCCGGTTGTAATTGTAAAAAGTAAGGTCGTTTTCCTGAAACTCGTCCCATCTGTACCCTTCCATTTTGTAATTCACCCAGCGGTATCCCCCACCTGCCGAAAGATACCAGGTTTCGGCTTCCGCAGTCATATACCTGCGATAATATAAGTTTACGCCTGCTCCCTCCATCCCTTCAATGTTCCATCTTTCCGAATAGAAATTACCCGGTTTGTCGCGATAATAGAAGGTGGGTGCGATAATCAGCCAGTGGTTTTGATCACCTTTTAACCGCAGATCCGTTTCAATTCTGATACCATTATTGAAGAGATGTTGCGGAACACCCATGATCCAGATCTTCTGGTTGTCGTTCTCTTCCTGTGAAAACAATCCCATCGACACAAAAAGCAAGGCAATGAAGAGGATTGTTTTCCGGGATTGTTGATAACTCTTTTCAGGTTTGTGTCTCATGATTATTTTTTGATCTTGATTTAGGATGTTTTTTTTGAACGTGGATGAATTTGGATGCTCCGCAGTAAGATGGTTTGTTGATGGTACCTTTCTTTATCTGCATTCAATAAAAGATTCGGATGTATTGATGTTTGTATCATGTGCCTGTCAATTTTCTTGTCAGGAAATCATTATTTTTATCCGTTGATCATCGCATGGTCTTGATCGGGTTCCTTGTTGATTTTTAAAAAGGTAGTCCGATTCTCAATCCCAAAAGCATGATATTTCCTGAATAACCATATTCGAAATACGAATTTTTGAATGTCTCAGGATTTTCGGCGTTTGAGGAAAGCGCCGAGTGTCTGAACCCCAATCCTGCATAAAAATCCAGTATAAAATTATTTTGCAGGTGGGTGTAAGTACCAATGATCACATCTATTCCATACTTGTTTATCCGTGAATATTTTTCCATCAGATCTCTTTCCTCCCAGGCATCGTAAAGGATATGGTAATTCTGATAAGCAACACCATAGCTGATATAAAAGCTGGAATGCCCAAAACCTTTGTGGGGGTAAAATCTGTGATAGGCGTGAATACCTGCGCCAGACAGACGGTTCAGATCATAATGCCTTTCGTGGTTTTCTGTCTTGTTTTCGCGATAAAAAACCATGGGGGAAAACTGGAGCCAGTGCCGGTCAGTAATCTTAACATCATAGTCAAAACGCAAACCATTGTTGAGTAAGTACTGAGGGACAAAGCTGATGATTTGCCTGCTTTCGGAGAAAATTCCGATCCCTGAGGGTTCTTCGGGTGTGTTACCATTTTCTGCCAACAGACACGGAGCAGAAAAAATGTTTGTTATCCAGAAGATCAGGGGGAGAAGATAAACCGGCATTTGATATTTATTCCTGTCCATAAGGCACTGTTAATTTGCTGATGAGTTCAACAGAAGTTTCGTTGTAACTGTATTGATAAACACCGTCGGATGCCACCACATACAAAATGCTGTCCAGGGGAATGACATCCAGCGCTTCAATGGGAAGGGTTGTTTTCAGATCCAGTTCAAAACCGTTGCTGACAGTATATATTTTGATCTCATCATCGCAAACAAACAACTGGTTTCCATCAATTCCCAGTCCGCGAGGTCCTTTCATCTCATATTCCTTTAAGAGGATGGGGTTGGTTAAGTTTGAAATATCATACACCTGGAGGAGGTTACGTCCGTTATCGAAAGAAGCATCGCTTCTTAGTGTAACATAGGCAAAATGTTCCTGCACCACAACGGGGTCATAGCTGACAAAATGGGGGGTGAAACTGATTTTTACCGGCTTTGCCGGATCTTCTATGCTGTAAATATGCATTCCGTTTCTGGCACCGAGAAACAAAAGATCTTCAAAAGGAAAAATGGTTTCAATTCCAAACCCGGCATAATGTTCTGTTTCATAAATTACATTTTCAGGGTTGTTGATGTTGAAAACATGAAGGTTGTCAAAATCAACGGCGTAAAGATAATTTCCTTTGATGGTAAATCGTGCCATGGAACCTCCCGTTCCGGTATCACTTTGTACACTCTCTTTCTGGCAGGAGAAAAGAAGAAGCATCAGCAAGGGGATCAACAAATAATGTCCGGTCTTCATCTTTTTGTCAGTTTCATGATTCAGGTTCATTTTTTTTATTTTGAAGTTTTTAAAAACAATTATTGGGTACACTCTAAAGGTATACTGGCCACAATT
>CAYMLS010000524.1:0-2850 GCA_964390665.1 uncultured Bacteroidales bacterium
GTCAATGCATACGGTTCGTGAAATACCGCGTATCCGGTCGCCGGTCGCTCACCTGTCTTCGCTCCCCTATAACAATCAAACGCCTCGCAAAGTGCACAGGTGCTGGTTGGATTTTTTTGAACCACGAGTAAATGGGGTTATTGGATTTATAGCAATTTGCCAACTAATCTTATTTATCCTCTTTAGTTTTATTTTCTAATCTTTTTCTTTCTACCTGTATAATTTTATGCAATTTCTTTTTCAGCAAATCCTTTGGAAGTAATTCCATGATATATTCTGCTACACGAATTCCTGATTCTTCAAGTTGTAATAATTCAATTTGTTCTTTATTTCCCTCTGCACATAGTATCAATCCAATTGGCAGATCTTCGCCTTTTTCCATATCATTGGTCTCTAAATATCTCAGGTAAAGTTCGATTTTACCCTTGTATTCAGCCTTAAATCTGCCAAGTTTCAGGTCAATTGCTACCAATCTTTTTAATTTTCGGTGATAAAACAATAAATCCAATTTATAATTTTCGCCATCAATAAGCAGTCTTTTTTGACGATCTACAGTTGAATGAAATTTTATATCCATATTTTTAGTCGTGGTATGATGTTAAACAATTTTTGCAAGTCATTGAATACTCAACATTTTATAATTTTTTCTTTAAATATACCATATCAATTAGTTGTATTCCATCTTCAAACATTGGATGATTGTAATTGTCAGTAAAAAAATTCTTTAGCCGATGTGACATTTCAAATCCACAATTTTGGTAAAACGATAAAATTGCCGGGGTATCGCCTGTTCCTACAAGCATTGTCTTGTAGTTGTTTTTGTAAAAATTTGAGATGTAATTTATCAATTCCCTACCGTAGCCTTTCCCTTGATATTTATCATATGTTGCAATGTTCTTCAATTCGCAAGTTTCCTTGTCTATCTCGGAAACAACACAAACCGTTTTCAAATTATCATCGTACATTGCAAACATATCACCACTTTCCAAATATTTGTCAATCATATCCTCTGACTCGTCTGCTAGCAGCAGTAAATCAAGATATTGCTTTTTGTTCTCAGTAATTTTCTCTATTCTCATTATATCTTAATTCTCCTTATATGAAATATTGCAGACCAATTTCTTGTGGCTAATGCACGCCAACGGTTTGCTTATAAAGGTAGTTGCCGATTTCAAAGCTCATCATTATCAATTTCACGTAAGTTACAAAAAATCTCTAAACCTTACAATTTACTCATAACCAGGCAATTACCTTTGATAAGCTGTTGTGGGTATGTGCTATTTAAACTCCCTTTTCATCTGTTTATTTTTCGTTTTGCATTCATACGTTTAATTACTGCGGAAACGCTAAGAGAGTTAAAATTTCATCTTCATGCTCTATGGCAATAGTCGTGTGTGCTTAGCGTTGAAGTCAGTTTCATCTTCGGGGTTTCCCAATGCTATTGGGATATTTCAACCTCCAGAAAAAATCGATCTTTATGCAGCATAATTCGAGACATCTACTCCTAAATCTCTTAGCTTTTTCAGATGCCTCTTAATTTGTTTCTCTCTGTTCCTTGTTTCTAAAAATTGGCCACCTAATTCTTTGTAGGATTCCTTGTTTTTCAGGATGAAGTAGGCGGCTATTAGTATCTTATGACCTACGGCCACTAATGCCCTTTTCTTGCCTCTTCGCCCTACTAAACTATCATATTTGCTGCGTAAATAGGTTCCTTTGGTTCGCGTTGCTGCCCATGCACACTGCACAATCATGGATTTTAACCATTTATCGCCGTGAGTTATGCGTGAACTTTTTTTTTTCCCTGCGCTTTCGTTATTTCCCGGGCTTAATCCTGCCCAGGCGGCTAAGTGCTGTTCATTGGGAAATTGATCCATGTTGTTACCTATTTCCGATAATATATAAGTGGCAGCTTCTTTATCAACTCCAGGTATAGTAGATAACAAATCGGCATCAAGTACCATTTTATTTTCTTTTAGTTTGTTGTTTATCTGCTTATCTAGTTTGTTGATCAGAAGCTTTTTATCTTTTATAGATTTCTTTACCATGGTAAGCATGAACTTATGGTGTTCTGTAAGGTTGCCTGTAAGTGCCTGGATTAGTTCTTCTTCTGAGGCCTTCATCTTGCCATGGCGTAGTTTTGCCAATTCTTCAGGGCGACCTTCACCTTCAATCATACTATCTATGATTTTGGTCGCTGTAACACCCGATAAGCTGCTCACTACCGATGATAACTTGATGTTGGCATCTTCCAAAAACTTATGTACACGATTTTTTTCTGATGAAATCTGATCGGTTATCCTGCGCTTATAACGGGTTAAGTCGCGCAGCTCCCGTACAGATTTTGGAGGGATAAAACTTCCGCGTAATAACCCTGCCAACAAAAGCTTGGATATACGATAGCTATCCTTTTTGTCGGTCTTATTCCCTGGTATGTTTTTTAAGTGACTGGCATTTACCAGTAAAATCTCAAAATCTTCTTCAAATATATTGAAGACAGGTTTCCAGTACACGCCAGTGCTTTCGATTGCAATATGAGTAACCCCCAGCGATTTTAACCAACCTCTACACTGTTCGATAGATGCTGTGAAGGTGTTAAAAGTTCGGGTTTCTGTTTTTATCCCCTTGCCCTTAACGGTTGCTACCATTACTGACTTGTGGATGTCAATGCCAGATCCTTTTTCAATTACCTGATCAAATTCTATCTTTTCTTGTGTTGCTGCCATAGTTGTATAGTTTTTTTTACGAAGATAGTAAGGTTCGGGGGACCATAATCATGCTCGTGTGTGTTTTAAGCCAATCATGGATGTTTCATCTGTTTATAATTTGATTAAATAGGTCAGATGGAGCTCG
>CAYMLS010000525.1:0-2850 GCA_964390665.1 uncultured Bacteroidales bacterium
TTTCAAAGGTATAACTGCCTGATTGAAGGAGGATATTGCAAATTCTGGTATTTTTACTTATCTGTTTGTCCCCTGATCTGGTATGTACGTATGCAATATTTCTCTTTTTTTTGTTTGTATCCTCTTTTTATGTTTCAAATATGAAAGTTTTTTCAATCATATGATCTTTTTGACAAAACTAATCTGAAAATTGAGACCACTCTAAAAAGTTTACTGGCCTACTGTCCACTAATTTTACGAATTGTTGTGAATTTTCAGGTTTGATATTCAGAGAATTACAAATATACCATTTTTATGAACCGAACCGAATCCCGACGAAGTCAAATTCCGGGAACGGGTTTTGGAGTGTTGTGTGCTCAACGATGGCTCTAATGTTTTCCAGAGTGGGCACATCACATGCAAGTAGCTGAATTCTTTTCGTAAGTCGCAAGGTGTTTTATTCACTCTTTTGTTTATTTTCAATGGTGTTCATGAGATCGCTACGCCCGGTTGGTTTGACCCACAGGCTAAAGAGGACAGTGCCTACAGTAAAACTTTCTGGTAGATGTTTTTAGCGTTGTGCCAGGATGCCTGGCTGGGCAGGATGGATGTTGATCTATTGGGAAAAGTCCAACCCCCGGTACCACGGATCCTATCGAGCGCTTAACGAAAAGGGATACTTGTCTTTATCCTCATATTACCTGAAAGTCCATCCAGATTACTGTAATTCACTCTTTCCTCTCGTCAGCATGACAAGATGAGAGCCCTCCCCGTCAGTTAATCCTGGCAGGGCGGTCTACTCGATTGTACGGTCGGCTTTTACTCCAAATCATTCTTTTAGAGATACTTAAAACCCACTAACTTTTCCGATACTTCCCAAAGTTTCTTAGCTAAGTTTTCATCCTTTGATAAATCTGTAGAGGTTGCTTTACCTGCTTTCCCTTTCATTTCTCTAAATCCAGTTGGACCGAAATACTCGCCACCTTTGGCTTCACCAATGGCTGCTAATATTGTGGGCTTTGCACCTTCACTTGGCGCATGTGTAAAGAATGGAGCAAGAGTATATTTCGCGAAATAGTAAATAATCTTTGGCATATTTCGGCTTAATTCTGTATCCGCAATGCCTGGATGTGATGCAGTTGAAATAGTTTGATGATTTCCTGCTTTTTCCAATCTTCTTTGAAGCTCAAAAGAGAATATCAAACAGGCTAATTTTGATTGCGAGTAAGCTTTCATGGCATCATATTTCTTTTCACTCTGCAAATCATCAAAATTAATTATACCGTCTTTGTGCACCAGAGAACTCAAGGTAACAACTCTTGATTGAGGCGTTTTTACAATGGTGTCTAATAAAAGGCCCGTCAAAAGGAAATGGCCTAAATAGTTAGCGCCTAATTGTAGTTCGAAACCATCTTCCGTTTTGGTATAAGGAGGTGCCATGACTCCCGCATTATTTATTAACACATCAAGTGCAGTGTATTTATTTTGAAAATCTTTAGCAAATTTTCTAACCGATTGTAAGCTACTCAGGTCAATTTCCATGACCTGTAAATTTGCATTTGGAACTTGTTGTTGAATTTTTTCTTTTGAGATATTGGCTTTCAATATACTTCGACAGGCCATAATTACTTTCGCCCCTTTCTTTACCAATGCCAAGGTTGTTTCATAACCCAGTCCTGAGTTGGCTCCGGTTACAATTATGGTGCGGCCTTTCTGATTGGGCATTTTGTCTATGTTTTCCATTTTCACTAATTTTTGTTTCTAAATTCCAGGGGTGATTGTCCCGTTTTTTGTTTAAAGAGCCTACTGAAATACTGAGGATATTCAAAGCCAAGAGAATAAGCTATTTCACCAACAGTGATATCAGAGCTAAGTAGCCTGTTTTTAGCTACTTCGATTAATTGATAATGGATGAAATCTTGTGCATTCATCCCTATTTCTTTTTTTAGCAAATCGCTCAAATAGCTTGGCGATAAATGTACTTTTTCGGATAAAGATTTAACGGTTGGTAAAATGGGTTCTGTACTTTTCGTTTCTTGGAAATGTGCTTTCAAGAAGGTTTCCAACTTAAGGATTATTTTAGAGTTACTTCTCTTTCTGGTAATAAATTGCCTGCCGTAATAGCGTGAGCAGTAATTGAGCAGCAATTCAATATTTGAAATGAGTAGTGTTTGGCTGTGGTGGTCAATATTCTCATGCAGCTCTATCTCAAGCTTTTTCACACAATCAGACAGGATCTGTTCTTCTTTTAGTGACAGATGCAGTGCTTCAGCCATTGCATAAGAGAAAAAAGAATAATCTTGTATTTTGCTCCCTAAAGAAGTGCCGTAAAGCAAGTCGGGATGGAAAAACAACCCCCATCCCTTAATTTCTTTCTCTTTCTCGTTTTCTTTTTTGTTATCCAGGGTAACCAATTGTTTGGGCCCAATACAAACCAAACTACCTTCTTGGAAGTCCAATGATTGCCTTCCGTATATGATTGTATTAGCACAATAATTTTTAAAAATCATAGAATAGAAATCTGTAATGATTCTAACTTCGCCTTCGTTAAATTCATCGGCTTTACTAAAATCAAAAACAGCAACCAAAGGATGGTTGGTAGTGCATTGCGCAAAGTTCTTGATGTCAGTGATACTTTCTAAATGGATGATTGGCTTCATACAAGTCAAATTAATGTAAAGGCAAAGGTGGGCAGTAATAAGTTTGTGATGTTAATACAAATTCATGGTTGTTGTATACTTTTTGCGGTTTACGTCCTTATCTGCCGCATAACGCACTCCACCACCATTGCCGTTATCGTTATTATAGCACAACGCTTTCAAAGGTATAACTGCCTGATTGAAGGAGGATATTGCAAATTCTGGTATTTTT
>CAYMLS010000526.1:0-2850 GCA_964390665.1 uncultured Bacteroidales bacterium
AAAACAAAATTTACACGAATGTCTAAAAACAAGTTTTTAGACTGTACTCAATCATACTTTGAAGATTATTTTGCTGAAACCGTATCCTGCACACATAATTTCCTTAATTTTCAGGCAGTTATGCATCTAAGGATGGAAGATCAAAAGCAAATTCATCAATCATTCCATAACTAAAACTTTAAAAAAAATGAAAGTTAAAAGATCACAGTATGTTACTTTTTTTTGGATGATCCTGTCCATACCCATGTTTTTATTCAACGGATGCCAGCAGGAAAAACCCCTGGTACCTGATCCGGGTGTCGTTTCCTGGACTTTCAGAAATCAGTTATCTGAAGATGTGCCCGGTACCCTTGACATCATCAAAGAAATGGGGATTACCAACATGGAGTTCTCCGGACTTTTTGGCGAAACGCCCCAAAGTTTGAAAGATCTTCTTGATGAAAGAGGTATGATCTGCACATCTTATGGTGTAAGCTACGATGCATTGGTAAACGAAACGCAAAAAGTTGCGGAAGATGCGCTAACATTAGGAGCCGATTATGTGCGCATTGCCTGGATACCTCATGATGGTGAATTTACCATTGATCATGCAAAAAAAACGGTTGAAGACTTTAACCGGGCAGGAAAAATATTACACGAAAACGGTCTTTTCTTCTGTTACCATAATCATGGTTACGAATTTAGCCCATATGAAAACGGCACCCTTTTCGATTATATAGTGGAAAACACAGAACCTGAGTGGGTAAGTTTTGAAATGGATATCCTTTGGGTACAGCATCCGGGCGCCGATCCGGTTGCATTGCTGGAAAAGTATCCTGAAAGATTCCGGCTGATGCACCTGAAAGATCTTAAAAAAGGGGTGGAAGGTGATTTTTCCGGTAGTACACCAAAAGAAAACGACGTGGTTCTGGGTACTGGTCAGATTGATATTCCTGCTGTTCTCCATGCAGCGCAAAAAACAAACATAGAATATTATTATATTGAAGATGAAAGCGCTGATGTGATCACCAGAGTACCCCAAAGTTTAGAATACATTAAAACTATAAAGTAACAAAGATTGTAGAATGAGACTGAAACCCCAGGGTTCAGGAGTTTTTTTTCTTACTTCTTCCCACTTCTTTTTAAAGGCACACGTTATCTTCCGGTAAGTGAAGATCATGTGTGCTTTTTTGGTTTTCTCAATCCATCTTCACCCTGATTATCATATCCCTGATAAGCGAAATTACTACACAATACATAAATCCTCCTGAGAATAGAGCAACAAAAAAAATCAAACTTAAAAAAAAACACTATTTTTGCCCTTCACAAAACAAAACCAACTACAACTTCATGAAGAGAAGCCCCGTATCGCTTACATTGCGATACGGGGTATTTTTTTCACAAAAAAGTTTAAAAGCAAAAATCCCCTTAAACTATCCATAAGACCTTGCGTCTATATCGCATATTTTGCCCCGGATAATCAGGATGATTCAGCATGATCGAAAAGACCAAAATCATGAAAGGTCTTATTCTTTTTTACCGGAGGAAAACATAAAGGAAAAAATAATTCCATTCACTTAAAAACTAAATAAATATATGAACACCAAAACACTGTTTTATTTTATCGTAGTTTTCAGTACGATGATCTTTTCTGTGCAACTACAGGCACAACGCCCACAGGGACAAGGGCAGGGACAAACAAATGTTCCCATCAGTGAGCGCCCGAAGATAGGAACACTTACCGGCACCATTTTAGACAAACAATCAGGCGAACCTCTTATGTTTGCCAGCATCGTGCTGAATGCACAAAGCGACTCAACCCTCGTATCAGGAGCCATAACCAACGAAGATGGAAAATTTACCATGGAAGAACTGCCCCCCGGGGTTTTCTTCATCACAGTAAATTTCGTTGGATATCCACCTCAGAATTTTAACGGGATTCGCATTAGTTTTCGTGAAAATGTTGTTGATATGGGCATTGTGGAGGTAGAACCTTCGGCGCAGGTGCTCGATGAAGTTACGGTGGAAGCAGCACGAACGCTTATGGAAACAGGACTTGACAGGCGTGTGATCAATGTTGGACAGGAACTTACCGCTATTGGCGGCACCGGTCTGGAGCTCATGCAGAATATTCCCAGTGTGGCAGTTGACTTTGATGGAAACATCAGCCTCAGGGGCAGCGGAAATGTTACCATTCTTATCGACGGGCGCCCTTCAACCCTCACCGGTTTATCCGGCTCGGAAGCGCTGGAGCAGATACCGGCAGAAATGATCGAAAAAGTTGAGGTGATCACCAACCCCTCCGCCAGGTACAACCCCGAAGGAACATCAGGCATCATCAATGTAGTGCTCAAAAAACAAAAAAAACCAGGATACAACGGAATGGTATCCCTCAATGCCAACAGCAACCTCGGGTATAACGGATCATTGAATTTTAACTATAAGATCAACAAATGGAATCTGTTCACCAACTACAGCGGACGACTGATGAACAACGAGTGGTTCGGATCCAGTTTCAGAGCAACAAATCCTGGAATGGAAAACGAAAATTTCATGGAGCAGGACCTGAATGGTGAATTTGGCATGAACTCCCACAATATACAAGCGGGTATCGACTATCTTTTTAATGACCAAAACACCCTTACCCTGTCTGGCACCTATAGCAACTGGGATCGTAATTTTGACAATGCAACCGAATATATGCTTTACCAGGACCTTACCGCCCCAAACAGCCTCTTTATCATGGACAATGACAATACGATGTTCCACCATTCCGTCAATACGCAAATGAATTTCAGACGCACTTACGATGAGAAAAACAGGGAACTTATTGCCGATCTTGCCTTCTCCAACCGTTCAATGGACAGGGGC
>CAYMLS010000527.1:0-2845 GCA_964390665.1 uncultured Bacteroidales bacterium
CAGCAAACCTGTCCTGCGTATGAAACCTACCAATCTGCGCATCATAAAATCTCGCCCCGTAATCATACCATACTATTTATTTAATACGTTGAATATATCGATTTTAGTATCTCTTTTACAGGTACAGTTTCGCTTCTAAGAAGAATTCCATCTTCCTTATATATATCAATAGAAATAAAAGGTTCGTTTGAGAAAATCCCTGCCACAGCAAGATTTCCATTGGGATAGTAGCTTCGGAAGGGGCCTAAGGGAATTCCTTTCAAATAAGTAATCTCACTCTTAAGACTTCCATTCGGATAATATTCTTTCCAAAGACCGGTTTTTAGACCGTTTTCATAATTTCCAACCTGCATATGAACCCAGCATTCATCCGCAAAAATAAGCTTATCGCTTAATATCACAATGCCAGGTGCAATTGAATCTATTTTTCCATACTCTTGAACTTCATTTGGCATGACCCTATATTCAACCCATTCTCCCTGTTTCAGACCTAAAGAGTCTAATTGACTATCAGATATAGACTGAGAAAACAGGCAAAATGTCAGGAGATTTATAATTATAAACAAAAAAGACTTGATTCTTAAGTTACACATACTATTTATTAATTTATAATTGCTGGTTTCATTGGGATGTAGGATGGAAACCCTAAACTTTCTTTGCGAATCTGATTCCCAACTCGAGTAGGAATCCTTTCAACATCTCGCATCATTGATGAAGGCATGTCTAATGATTTCATTCTTCTATTATGGTTTGTAATGGATACATTGTGTTCTGTAGTATGTTCGATTTCATGTCCTGCAGTAGCACCAATGGATTCAAGCATTGTTAGCCCTTTAGCGAAATTAGACTTTTCTATTGAGCCAGTAAATATTATTATGTTGATTGGGTCATCAGACACCTCAATTGAATGGGTTTCTGAATTTTTCTCCATATGCTTTAATGCTACGCCTAAAGCTAGTTCCCCATCACCTTCCTGCCCTCCAATAATTAGTTTACCACTATCATTTTTATACGCTTCTTCTGTAGAGATTTCCATAGTTGACTGCCGATCAGAATTATATACTTTATCCCATTGTTCTTGGCCAGTTTCAGTTAACATCAATGCGCTATGAATTATTTTTACATCATCTGTTGCATTATCAGACCATCCATCCTCTTCCGAATATGTTATCCTATTGCCATCTTTATCAACTATTTCCATCCCATTAGGATCAATGAATATGATGGGATTATTCGCCACATAAGCATAAGGGCTAATCGGATAATAGTCTTCCGCCAACGGATCCACAACATGCCAGCGTGCAATCTGCGCATCATAAAACCTCGCCCCGTAATCATACCAATTCAGAAAAAATAGATTCTCTTGTAGTTTCTTTAAGTTTACAAGGTCGTTTTTTCTTTATTATTTTTTGCAGCTTCTATTCGAAAAAGCTTAAATGATACAATAATCGCTGTAAGCAAAGCCAATGAGTTTGCAAGACTAAGCTGGTTTCTTTCAAGCAATAATAAAGGTATAAATATAAAAATACTTATAAAGAATAAGGTAATATTATAAAATAAAAAATTTATTTTGAAAATCTTCATGTTATGTCTTGCACCCAGCATGTTTTCATTTAAGAGTTGCTTTTTAAATGCACAAAATAAAACTCCAAGCATAAAAGATAAGATTACAATTATATTCCACCACAAAGAAACAAATTCATATGGAATTAATATTGCTATAACAGAAGGAGTGTAAATCATGAAATAAATAAACACAGTTATTCCATCTTTAAGTTTATACGTGTCTTTCATAATTAAGGATGAGTACCTAAATAAAGTTTTCTACCTTCGTGATTTCCATATTTTCGATCTATAAGATCTGCTGCCCAATAAACAGCTGCACCCCATGCTACTATAGGAGTTACTCTTCCTAAATTGATGTAATGGGATGCAACACCCACACTAGCTCCTAATCCACCTACAATATCAGTTATAGCCTGCCTGTCTTGAGTTAATGACATTCCATGGTTCTGAGCTGCAAACTCTTTAACTCCCGTCACAGCTTTATTATGATTACCCAATGATTCATTATTTGATCTATTTGATGAACTTATCCCCGTTGTTGTTTCAGTAGATGTTTCTTCATACCCATCTTCATTTCTAACACCAGTGGCAACAGTTTGACTTGTTTTATCAGTTACTTGACCAAATGTATCACTTTCTGGATCTGTATCAACGCTAATAGTAGTTGTTGTAGTGGTTCGGGTTTCAGTAAAACTACCATCTTCATTTTGAGTTCGTTCAGCTCTATGGGTCGTAACAGTATGCGTACTTTCCCCTTCATATTCATAAACAATTCTGTCTCGACCATATCTTCCATCGGGATCATCAAATCTTAATGGATTATTAAAAGCATAAGTATATGGACTAAATTGATAACCTTTCTCCGCCAGCGGGTCAACCCTATGCCACCTCCCAATTTGCGCATCATAAAACCGTGCTCCGTAATCATACCAGTTCAAATCAAAATCATCCTGCAACTCCTTGCCGTTGTAGAGGTAGCGGTTGTCTTCGGCAAAGGGGGTTTCGGTATCGGATTCGTAGATCATATGCCCGAAGGGGTAGTAGTCGATTTGTTGAACGGTGTTGCCGCTGTGATCGAGTGTAACCCGGGTATTTCCGAGATGGTCTTTCAGGGAATACTCATTTTTAAAATCCGTTAACTCAATTGTGTTTTGACCATCACTTATATATGAAACCCTGTATAAAAACCTCCCGGCAATGCTTGTAGCATAACTTAGTTCGCCATTTTTAAATACAAAAGAACCGGCATATTGTCTTCTGTCCTCCAAACGACCGTTAT
>CAYMLS010000528.1:0-2821 GCA_964390665.1 uncultured Bacteroidales bacterium
CAAAACATTTAACCGCTTTGTGGTTGCCGCAAGGTATTGTGTAGTCGTCCGACGAGCTGGAAGTCGTCGGACGAAGGGCGGGCGGGGTTTGAAAAAACGGATGAAGCGGAATTGCAAATTCCGCTTAGCCGGTGGGACCATGCGACCACTGTAGGGACAGGGCATGCCCTGTCCCTACAGCATGCCCTGCCCTACAATGCCCGGTTCATAATGATACCATTATGCCACTATCGCACTCTTTACCGAACCTGTTAGCTGACTAACTTTGGTGGAAACATAACCGGCACTGCATAAGAGGTAGGGGTTCTTTTTAGGGAAAAATGCATTTACATTGGAGACAGGAAAATCATTCTCTAAAATCTTGTGTGCATGCAAGGCATAACTGTGAATAAGGGGTGTGTTTTCATCATGCCAGGGTTCTTTTAAAAACCATGAAAGATTTCGCCTGTAAAATGTGATAAGGTGATTATAGAGCTTACTGTAATGAAGTGCAAACAACGTTTGCATAAGGATATTTCCGGATGCTGTTTTCTGATCTATCGCACTTTGCATCTGATACAGGAATTTATCGGTACTGCTTTCGGTTAGTATATCCTGATTTTGAGCATATAAAAACCATAAAGAATGAAGCCTTGCAACGGGTGTAAGATGCAAATAAGTATCTTTATTTACACCTGGAGGTTTATTTTTGGTGAAGAGAAAATGTGCCAGTTTGCTGAATGTGCCGATATCCCCTTGCTCCCAATAATAAAGGAGTCTTAAAGAATTGGTGAAAGCATGTTCTGTTCGACCCTCTATCGTGTTAATGTCTTTGGAAAACTTATCATATAAGTCAAGTACTTCGATAAAATAAGAGTCCATATGATCCATATCAACGAACGTTTCGAAGAAATATTCCCTTCCTCTTTCTGATTTGGCCAGCAATGGTAATAACTTGCGGGCTCCATCCCTGTTTTTTCTAACATATTCTCCAAGCAGGTTGGCAATGACAACAAATGTTTTATTATTCTGTAAATAGGGGGATTTTTCGTATTTAGGATGAAGAATATCAAGATAATCGGCAACGGATTGAAAACTTCCATTATCAAGACATATTTTTATCAGTGCCTGTGCGCTTCTGTCGGGTATAAGTCCTTTATTTACATTGCTTTGTGATACCAATTCATTTCTGGCATTGCAAAAGTTTTCCCAATCTTTATATCCAACATAGTTTGCAAGTATATTTAAAGTTGATTTATAATGACTCGACTTGCTATTTATCAGTCCGAAAAACCGCTGTATGGTGGCAGGCGAAACCCTTGATCCGGTTTTTACAAATACTTTTTCGCTCATATCATAAGTATCTGATACGCTCAGCATTTGTTGTCCGTAAACGCTTTTAACAGCAATCCTTAATTCTTGTAAATGATTAACATTGTATGAATCTCTTCTTCTTATAATCATAACTTACACCATTACATATTTACAATTACAATCAAAGTAAACATAAAACAATTTTGTAAAAAACAGTAAAAACCCCTATTTTTTCAATCGGATCCGCCCCACCAACCCGTATTACAAAAGTGAATTTTTATCAAAAAACTGTAACCATGAAACCATATAACAATCCAACAATCCATCAATCCAACAATCAAACAATCAAACATGGAAACCATATAAAAAGTATATTTGCTTATTCTTACAATCTTAGTCAAACAAAAATCCAAACAGATGAACAGAAGAGAAAGCATACAAACCCTGGGGTTGGCAGCCGGGGCGCTATTGGTGCCAGGAATTAAGGGGTGTACCGGGGAGAGCCGGGCATTGCAGAAGCAGCAAACAGAATTTAAATACTGCCTGAACACAAGTACCATCAGGGGGCAAAAGCAGGGATTGCTAAAGGACATTGAAACTGCTGCCCGCGCCGGATATGACAGCATCGAACTCTGGATAAGAGACATTGAATCTTTTCTGAGCAATGGCAATACCCTGCAGGAACTGAACAGGTATATCAAAGACACAGGCATCGAAGTTGCCAGTGCCATTGGTTTTGCCCCCTGGATGTCTGACATTGATGAGATCAGCAAACAAGGGTTTGCCCAGATGAGAAAAGAAATGGAAATGATGGCTGCACTTGGTTGCCAGCGCATTGCTGCTCCTCCGGCAGGCACATTTAAAGACAATGACCTGGATTTATTTGAGGCAGGATACCGGTACCGTGAGTTGCTTGCCCTGGGACGTGAAACCGGTGTTATGCCACAACTCGAGTTCTGGGGTTCATCCGACAAACTATTTCATATGGGGCAGATTTTAATGATGGCAGCAGTGGCAAGCGACGACGATACCAGGTTGTTACCCGACATTTATCACATGTTTCGCGGAGGATCTGGTTATGAAACTCTCAATATGATCAGCGGGCATATGATCGAGATTTTTCACATGAATGATTTCCCCTCAACCATCAAACGCACAGACCAAAAGGATGCAGACAGGGTATATCCCGGTGATGGCGCTGCACCCATGCAAAAGATCATGCAAATGTTATCGGGTATGGGAGGTACAATGCATCTGTCATTGGAGTTGTTTAACCCAGACTACTGGGAAAAGGATGCTCTTGAAGTATCCCGAACAGGATTGCAGAAGATGCAACAACTGTGATAACCAAATTAACAGGTACGTGTATGACTTATTTACACGTTACACCTGACGAATCAGGTAATTGCAGACAGATGGTTAACCTCAGGAGGTTTTTGAAATCCTCCGGGGATTTCAATGTCATCTTACCGAATGAACCGAGCCATGACAAAGATTTTGACACACACACGCATGATTATAATTCGTG
>CAYMLS010000529.1:0-2813 GCA_964390665.1 uncultured Bacteroidales bacterium
CGAGCTCCCCCGTAAGAAAAGAACGGGGACCTATTTAATCAAATTATAAACAGATAAAAATTGTTTGTATGGATGATTGTCTTAAAATGCACCATCATCAAAAACTTCATTTTTCAGGCAGCGTAGGTCGGTCTTGCGGATGCTCTCTTTTTTGACAAGAACGAAAGACCAGACTAAATTTAACGCCCCCTTTTATATTCTTACATTGGATTTTTCCGTCCATATTTTTTTCCATGATCACTTTTGCAACATACAATCCCAGTCCCATTCCTTTTCCTTCTGGTTTTGTGGTGAAATAGGGATCGAAAAGTTTGGTCAGATACTCTTTTCTGATAGATTGACCGGTATTGGTGATGTCTATGGAGCAGTTGCCATTTTTTTCTGTTTTTGCTTTGATGGTGATGATCCTGTTTTCTTCTTCCAGGTTTTGCATGGCATCCAGGGCGTTTTTCAGAATGCTGATGATCACCTGTTCCAGTTGTGTGGTGTAGCCGTAAATGACGATATCTGTAGGCACATCACGTTGCAGTTTTACTGAGTTTTCCTGTAATTCGGAGGAAAGAAAAAGCAATGCCATTTTGATGATTTCGTTCACATGAAAGTAAGTTTTCTTTTTTTGAGGTTGGAAATAATTCCGGAAATCATCGATGGTTTTCGACATTTTCTGTATGATGGAATTGATCTCTTCGATACTTCTGTTCATATAATCTTTGTCCAGTTCTTCAAACCGGAATGCATCGTCGAGGTCGTAAACTGCCAGAGAAAGCAGGTTGAGCGGTTGCCGCCACTGGTGGGCAATATTTCCGATCATTTCGCCCATAGCCGATTGCCGCGCCTGCAAAGCCATCAGATGGTCGAGTTTACGGTTTTTTTCCACCTCTTTTCGCACCTTTTTTTCCAGCGACCGGTTGAGGGTTTCCAGGGCGGTTTTTTTATCCGTCAGTTCTTTGTTGAGCAGGGTAAGTTGCTGCTGACCATTCATTTGTTCGGTAATGTCTCTTGCTATGCCTTCTATAGCGATCAGTTTGTCTTTTTGATCATAAACGGGTGCGTTGCTGTGTTCGCTCCAGATCACTTTTCCGTCCTTTCTGATCAGGCGGATGGTGAGGGGTTTGGTAAAATATTCTGTTGTGCGCGACAGGTTTTTCAGGGTTTGCCTGTCCTCCGGATGCACAATGCGAAGATCCAGCAGCGGGTCGTTGTAAAACTCCTCCGGGGTATACCCTGTTAGTTTTTCAGAAGAGGGGCTTACATATTCAAAATGTCGTCTGGGGAAAAAACTGATTTTGAAGATGGCATCTTTTGCGTTTTCTGCCAACAACCTGTAGCGATTTTCGCTCTCTCTGAGGTCCTTTTCAAGTTTTGCTTTGGAAAAAATTCCTGTAAGGGTTTCGGTGATGGTATTTATCTGCAAAATTTTGTGGTTTTGCCAGGGATGAAATTGATGAATCATACCCATTTTCAGGAATCCCATCACAGATCCTCTGTTGACCATAGGTACACACAAAGCGGATCGTAAACTTTTCTGCTGTAGAAAATCTTTCTCCCGAGAGGGGATGTCATGTTGCTCAAGATCGCATATCTGCACTGTTTCTTTGCTCCTGAGTTTGCCAAGACACCAGGTCATTTCATCTGTGTTGAATTCAGGATTGGCATCAGAGATGATATCCTCCATATGCGGGTTTTTCCATTCGTATTCTTTCCATGCATGATCATCAGCAAAAAAGTAAATGCTGATGGCGTCTGCATGAAAAAATTGTCCGGTCTGTTCCAAAGACTTTTTGGCGAAATCCCGGAAAGTTTGCTCTGTGGCATTTACAAAAACAGAGGTAATGGATGAAAGTATCTTGTGAAAACCCAGTTGATCTTCAAGGATCTGTGCATTGCTGATGCGGTCGGTAATATCATGGCAAAATGCTACCAGTTTATTTTCGTTGATTCTGGATGTGACCAGGCGCACCCAAAAAGGTTCTCCGTTTTTTTTCAGGAGTAGTATTTCATGGTCTACCGATCCTTCAAGGAAAGACTTTTCGAGGGTGTTGAACTCGGAGGTGTGATAATCGGGATGAACCAGATCTTTTACGTTCATGTTCAGCAGTTCACGCTGAGAATATCCTGTCATTGATGCAGCGCTGGGATTGGCTTCCAGGTAATTTCCAACACGATCCACCACGAAAAGACCGTCGGGTACATTTTCGAAATACCCCTGGTATTTGGCGCGTGTATCGTTGATTTTCTGCTCTTCCAGATATTTTTGGGTAACATCCAGAATGTATCCATACCAAAGGGTGCTTCCGTCATCTATCCTTTCCGGTCGTGCCACACCACTTAGATATTTAAGGTTGTTGTCGCGGTCGTATATCCTGAAATCATATTCCCAGTTGCTTAACTTTTCCTGTGATTCACGGATTGATTTTTGCAACATCCCGATATCCTCCGGATGAATCTGATCGAAGATGGGTTGCGCGTTCTCTGCTACTTCCCGGGGGCTGATGCCAAAAATCTCCTGTAGTTTATCATTGGCAAAGGGCATTTGGGCTTTACCGTCGGGCATCATCAGGAACTGATACATCAACCCGGGTACATGCTGTGTTATTTTTGCGAACGTGCTGTTTTTCTCATCTGCTTTTACTACCATCTTAAACACATGCGTTTTAGTTTTAAGTTACAAAGATATATATAATTGATTTGTCTTATTTTCATCGGGGTATGTTTATATAATTTTATAATTCGTCGTTGATCTGTCAGTGAGTTTTTGTTCTTTAAAAATAAAAAGTGAAACCATGTTTCGCCCCCGATCCCCCAGTCTCCCA
>CAYMLS010000530.1:0-2805 GCA_964390665.1 uncultured Bacteroidales bacterium
TTTTTCATTTCAGTCTGAGGGTTAAGGGGTTTACATTTGAATTTTCAATGTTTTTGTGAGTTAAAGATATTAAAATATAATTAGATCGGAATTGGAATTGGGTCAAAAGGGTTAAAAATTTGTATTCCTGGGATTGTTTAAAAACCTGTGTCATTTGATTTTTTCAGGCGATTTAATTTTTTGTCATTTCTGTCTCTGAATATCCCAATGAACCCAAAAACCTTTCTGCTTCTGACAGTGTTTCCCGGTAGTTTTCTGCATGGTGGTAATTGAAGAATCCGTGCCCTTTTCCTTCGTATAGAAATAATTCACAGACATTACCTGCTTTCTCCATTTTATCGCGGTATTCCTCTGCTGTGGTTACAGGTATGAGCCGGTCGTTGGTACCCAGGAAAACGATGGTGGGTGGATTGCCGGGTTTGATGTTGTGCATGGGAGATATTTCGGGGTAACGATCACCAATACGGCCGTAACCATAACCCCTGGGGCCATTGTCGTAAACAGGATTGAACAACACCAGTGCGTTGGGGACAGAAGAAACAGAAAGATCGTCGGCAGGATCATCCAAACCGGGCACCATGGCAGCTGCAGCGGCAATGTGTCCACCGGCTGAACCACCGGAACCCACAATACGGTTAGGGTCTATCCCAAGCTCATCAGCATTCTCTCTTAAAAAGCGTATGGCAGATTTGGCATCAGCAACGGCATCGAATGGCGTGGTGCCGTATCTGTTTCTTACGCGATAATCGGCTAACACAGCTATCAATCCTTTCGTTGCGAAATATTTGGCATGGGGCACAAACTGGGTAATTCTGCCTGAAACCCAACCTCCACCAAAAAAGAAGATGATGGCGGGTAAGGGTTCGTTACCGGCGGTTTCTTCAGGGTAATAGAAGTGTAACTTCAATTGTGTTGAATCAACTTGTTTGTAAACCAGGTTGTTGTCTGACTCCGGCCAGTAAAGTCTGTCTTCACGACTGGGTTTGTATCCTTTGCGCACCGCTACAGCCGTAATGCTGTCTACAACAGTTGTATCAAGCGGATGGGTGTAAAGCTGCCAATGATCTCCTCCAATATTTTCATTCATCTGATAGGCGATTAAAGCCCCTTCGGTAGCGGATTTCAGGTGGAAAAATCCTTCGGTTTCTGTCAAGGTGGCCGACAGGGTTTGCGGTTGAACGCCATCGGGTGGCCACAACTGTTTTACCAGCCTGGTTTCGGGTAAGGTGAGCGGATCGTTGGTTCGTTCTAACCAGCTATCGAGTTCTGCTGAAAGACGTTTCTTGATATCAGCATAATCCGGGTCTTCAGCCAGGTTGTTGATCTCGTGTGGGTCGGTTTCAAGATCATAGAGTTCTTCTGTAGGTTTGGTTGGGGCAAACATCAGCATTTGGGTTTCATTCAGCTGGTTATTGTCTTTCAACCGGAAAAGCTCCTGCATCAAAGGCATCTGGTCGCGGTAGGGGAGAAACTGAGTGTAGGGCCTTTGCGGCAAATGATTGCGATGGTATTTGTATCTTTTGTCTCTCACAGTTCTGATGCAGTCGAGTGCCGGGTCCATGCGGTCGCGCGAGGCAAAGATATACTCCCGGGGCTCAGTTTGTTCATCTCCCAGAAAGGGTACACCGTGCATATTTTCAGGCACATCGAGCCCGGCCAGTGAGAGAGCGGTGGGGGCGAAGTCAACAAAACTGATCATTTGATCATTCACCGTTCCTGCATCTTTCCCATCGGGAAAGGAAACGATCAGGGGTACCTTCAGCCCGGAATCTTTGTTCCAGCGCTTCATGCGGGGCAGGCCATCGCCATGGTCGCTGTAATAGAATATGATGGTATTGTCGGCCAGACCATCTTCCTCCAGTTGCCGGATGATGGTTCCCACGATCGAATCCATGCGGATGATGTTGCTGTAATGGATGGCCATGTCGCGACGAATGATATCGCTGTCGGGGTAGTAGGGGGGCAGTTCAATATTGTCAGGATTTACCAGGATCGGCTTACCTGCGTGACGCCATACTCTTGATTCGTGGGTTTCTGTAATGTTAAATACAGAAAAGAAGGGCTGATCTTTGTCTTTCCGGTTCCTCCAGTGGGCATGACTGCCATTCTCATCCCATTCGGTTACTGTGGGGTGATACTGGTAGTCCGTTTTGGAATTGTTGGTGGTAAAATATCCTGCTTTCCTGAAATGCTCGGGGTAGGAGAGAGCCCCTGCCGGTAGCACTGCTTCATAAACGGGAATGGATAAAAGTTCGGGGTCGCTGATTTTATCCAGAGATGCTGTGCGTTTGGTGGTGCGCATATGCTGTGCCCCAAAACTGGTAGGGTACATGCCGGAAATCAAGGCTGCGCGACTGGGTGCACATACCCCACTTACCGAATACACGTTGGTGTAACGGATTCCCTGGTCAGCCAGCTGATCGATGTTGGGGGTTCGTGCTACTTCATCACCATAGCAGCCCAGTCTGGGGCTCATGTCTTCGCAGGTGATCCACAGAATGTTGGGACGTTCGGGCAGCTGATGATCGTTGCCGGTTTTGTTTTCCTGGCAGGAACTAAGGGTCCCGGCAGTGATTCCGGATAGCAAAATAATCCACTGGTTGTTCATGTCTTTTCTCTTTAATTTTTGTCAAACCCTCTTGGGTTTTATATTGTCTTAACAAGGATTTTAAAGCATAAAAGTAATCATAAAGTGTGTACTGACTGTATCAAAGTCGTTTCACAAAATATAAATAAGGATGCAATCACAATAATTAAATGTAGCTTGCGGGAAAATGCAATTGTGATGTTTTACTCGCCTCCAAT
>CAYMLS010000531.1:0-2778 GCA_964390665.1 uncultured Bacteroidales bacterium
AGCAGGATATTGCAAATTCTGGTGTTTTCATTATCTGTGTGTCGCCTGGTTTGGTTCATGAATGCGCGTTGCTGCTCTTTTTTGGGTTTACATTCTATTTTTTTGGGTCAAATATAAACTTTTTTCCAATTATGTCAATGAGTCCACTCTAAAAATAAAAAGTATATGGTGTACGAATTACACAAATAGACCCTAATATTAAAGCGAGAAATGCAGACAATTAAAAACATCATATTTTTACGAACCGTAAGCTCGACGAAGTCAATTTTTACGAAAACGAGTTTTCGGAGTGGACTCTTGTCATTTTTTTGCAAAGGCTGATCTGATGATAAATCAGTCTTTGCAAGAAAACGCCAAATACTTTTTTACGCTTGTTTTGACGATTTCTTGTCAAAGACACAAAAAATGAGAGTTTCCTGCAGGCACTATCCAGACTATACCCAACTAACACCACCGTATTCTATCTGAAAACCTGCAAGTTAACAAACATAAAAAATGAATAGATGGATTTTTTTATACCTTGATTTTATTAGCACTGGATAAAGCAAAAGCAACAGAAAGGACAGCTGCTAAGGTAAAAATTATCAGGGCGATATGGAAAAAGTATGCAGAAGAAGTGCCTGCCAGCAGATACCTGTTTCCCTCCAGAATGTAGGTTACAGGATTTCCCCACGATAGCGCCAGCAACCATTTGGCAGTTATGAGCTCTCTGGGCAGGAATGTAGTGCTGAGAAACAGCAAAGGAAAAACAGCATTGGTAACTATTGCGGCACTCTGATGCTGACCTGTGCGCAACATAATACCTGCTGAAAAGCCACACAGGGTGAGCGACCAAAGAAAAGATAACAGCAAAACCCCCAAAACAGAAAGAATGCCGAATTGAAAGCTCACGCCAAAAATGGCACCGATCATAATCAGGATGCCCGTGAAAAGCATCGATGACAAAATATCAGCAAACATGGGTGCGATCACCAGGATATACCGGGGTGCCGGGCTAAGATAAAGTCTCCTGAAATATCCCGATTGCATGTCGGCATTCAACGTTTGACCCGCCCCTGCCGATGAGCCCATTGCCAGCGAAATGATGGTGATGGGGAATACAAACGACAGGTATCCACCTTCGCCAAAGGCATCCAGAGAACCTATCCCGCCAATTCCGGCATTGTAGGCCAACAGGAAAAACAGACTCATGGCAAAGCCCATAATGGGTGCCGATGGTTGCTTGATTAGTTTTAATAGTCCTCTGTTGATCAGTAATAAATTTGCAGTATTCATGGTTTTTTCTCCTTTTTTATTGAACGAAAGATTCTTGATTTGATAATGTTTTTACGTAATGCAGATAGCTATCATCCAGTGAAAGATCATCATCGGGATTTACCATCTTCTTAAAGTCTGCGATCGAGCCGGAGTAACTGATCTCTCCTCCCACAATAAGTGCCATCTCGTTGGCGTGTTTGTCGGCCTCGTCGAGGTATTGTGTAGTAAGAAAAACGGTTACACCCTCGTTCCTGTTGAGGGCGATAATTACATCCCAGAAATTAGCCCTTGCCACAGGGTCCATCCCCACGGTTGGTTCATCGAGAAAAAGGATCTGAGGCTGATGCATCAGCGCCAAGGCACAATGCAATCTGCGTTTATTACCACCCGAAAGTGCGTTTGCCATCTTGTTCCGCTCGGTTGTGAGTTGAAACCATTCAATGAGTTCATCGGCACGTTTGCCTGCTTCCGCCTTGGTTAGTCCGAATAGCCTCCCCTGAAAAACCATCAGGCTTTCCACCGTTTCCGATGGGTCGATCTCATTGTCCTGCGAAGCAACCCCAATGATCTTCTGGATTTTCGAAGGGTTTTGCTCCGGGTTGATTCCGGAAATAAGAAAATTGCCCGAGTCCTTGTTGATCAAGGTGGTCATTATTTTCACCAGCGTAGATTTTCCGGCGCCGTTGGGCCCAAGAAGGGTGAAAAACTGTCCCTTTTGAATTTCGAGACTTACCCCTTTTAGGGCTTGTGTGCCGTTGGGGTATTTTTTGAAAAGTTGTTGAATTTGAATTTCTGCTGTCATAATCAATGATTTTAAATTACGCAACAAAAGTATTTTAACGCAAAAAGGCAGAATTGTAAAAAACAGACAAATTAGTTGGAGGTTTGCTTATAAGCAAAGAGATATGGTCAGACTTTATTCTGCATACCAAAAGGGAAAATCGAGGTAATGGGAATCTCCGAAAGAAAAGAGAACAGGCTAAACAATTTCATTCATTAACAATTCAAAAAAAGAATCCCTGGCAAATCTTTCTTTCCATGGTGTGTGACCACATTTTGTTAATCTTATCATTTTAAAATCTGATAGTCTTAAAGCAAGCGGCTTTTCAACTCCATCAACCGGATGAGGGTCGTTTTCTCCATGTATGGCAACTACCGGGCATTTAACTTTTTCAGCACTATTGATCAATGCCATGTCTTTTCGCATTTTGGAGGCTTCAAGCCAAATGGAAGTATGTATATCAACATCCAGAGCAGTATTATCTTCTGCTTCAGGCATATAATCGTAAGAATCGGCTATTGACATTAGCACTCCAAAGCGTCTCAGATCATCATGGGTAGCATCATTTGCGTTGATAATGGATATGAGTCTTTCCGCTTCTGCCCTATCCTGGAGACTTAATCTATTCATTCGGACTTCCATGAAGTCCATATTATAAATTTCCTCAAAAGAACCTGCACTTATTAAAATGAGTTTTTTAACAGCCTTAGGGTATTTGCCTGCAAACATTAGTCCAAGCC
>CAYMLS010000532.1:0-2746 GCA_964390665.1 uncultured Bacteroidales bacterium
AATTCTTGATTGTTCAGCCAAAGCCTGAAGAATAGATTGACGTATCCACCACACCGCGTACGAGATAAATTTAAAACCACGGGTTTCATCAAATCTTTTTGCCGCTTTGATCAATCCGAGGTTGCCCTCATTGATCAGGTCGGGAAGACTTAACCCCTGGTTTTGGTACTGCTTAGCAACCGAAACAACAAAACGCAGGTTGGCTTTGGTAAGTTTTTCCAATGCTGCCTGGTCGCCTTGTTTGATTCGTTGGGCAAGTTGAACTTCTTCTTCGGCAGTGATCAGGGGTACTTTGCCGATCTCCTGCAGGTATTTGTCCAACGAAGCTGTGTCGCGATTGGTAATAGATTTTGAAATCTTTAATTGTCTCATAGTTTCAATGAAGTTATTAAATAATATTTGGGGTAGTGGATAATAAAATTGTTCTTTATTTTAGTTGAGAAAAAACTTTCAAAGTTACTAAAAATTGTCCGTTTTTACAAATAAATAAAACATGCAGACCATCTTTATTTGTGACGGTCTACACGTTTCATCGCTTATTAAATGTAAACGGTAATTATTCGTTTTAGTTTCTGATAGACAAGAAAAAGTTCTGGAGTTAGGATTTTTTTATAATCCTAAACCATAATAGGCCCTTGTTCCATTGGGATATATTCCTTCCACCAACACTCCGCCACCAGATTTATCATTGAGTAAAGCTACCAATTCACGGGCATTCACCACGTCTTCTCTGTCGATATGCGTAATAATAAAACCTTCGCGAATTCCTGCCGATGCAATTTTTCCTTCTGATACCGACGAAACCCTGACGCCATTGTCGATATTCAATCGCCTGAGTTCGTTCTGGGTTACATTTTCGAAACGGGCACCCAAGGCTTCTATAACATTTTTCTCACCTGGTTCTACAATGGAGGTGTCGCCATAGAGATTTTTAAGAACCGCTTCGGTTTCTCTGTTTTTACCATTACGGATATAATCGATACTAACGCGGTCTCCAGGTCTTTTTCGCCCAACGGTTTCCAGCAAAGAAGCAGTACTTGTTATATTTTTTCCATCAATACCTGTAATAACATCGCCCGCTTCCAGTCCGGCTTCTTCTCCGGCACTATCATCCGAAACTGCAGCAATATAAACACCCTGATTGACTTTGAGGTCTCTTTCTCTGGCAAGTTGTGAGTTTACTTCTTGTATTTCTATACCCAAAAAACCTCTCTGCACTTCACCAAATTCCATCAGGTCTGTCATCACCTTTTTGGCAATATTGGAGGGTATGGCAAAAGAATATCCTGCAAAGGTACCTGTGGTGGAGGCTATGGCAGCGTTGATTCCGATCAGCTCACCGTTGGTATTTACAAGTGCACCACCACTGTTTCCTCTGTTGACTGCTGCATCGGTTTGAATAAAAGATTCAATGGCAGTACCGCCACCGAGAATATTGATTTGCCGTCCTTTGGCGCTCACAATTCCTGCTGTTACTGTTGAGGTAAGGTTAAATGGATTACCTACCGCCAACACCCATTCTCCTACTTTTACTTTGTCGGAATCGCCAAAGACGGTGTAAGCAAAGTTTTCCCCGTCGATCTTGAGAAGGGCCAAATCTGTTGTAGGATCTGTACCAACAACGGTAGCATCATAAACACTGTTATCATTGAGTGTTACCTGAATTTCAACAGCATCCTGGACAACGTGGTTGTTGGTAACCACATAACCATCTTCGCTGATGATCACACCACTACCAGATCCTTGTGTACGTCTCTCTCTTTCAGGACGTTGTTGTCTTTCGCGTGGACCAAAGAAAAATTCATTGAAAAGATCTCCCGGGCCAAATTGTTCGTACAAACTACTGGGGCGTTCAAATTCTGCCCGGATGTGGACTACCGCGTTTACAGTCATTTCTGCAACAACAGCAAAATCAGGTAATGTTGTTGGTACATCAGATAAATAATGCGTAAATGCTGAGGGCAGGGAATTTCCTTGTAATGTTCTGCTATTGGTGGTAGATGTGGAATCAGATGAATCGGAAAAAAATAATTTTTGCATAGAAACGGCTGCTAACCCTCCCAGAAGAGCAATCAACAGCATACTTAGAAACTTCTTCATTTTCCTTTATTTTTTTAATTAACAATCGATTTAATGCACAATCTCCTAACAAAAGATGTTCCTTTTTATTGTTAAGAGCACTATATGAATTTTTGTGTTTTTGGATTTTTGTTTCTTATGTATTGATAATCAAATGGTTTTTTCGTTGGTTAAAATTTACAAATAGATTTTTTCCGGGTCCAATGATTGGCACAACATAAATTTAACCTGCACTTGATTTTTCTTTTGTATTTTTGAATTTACGTATGTAGTAATATAAAATTATTTATTCATAAAAAGAACATTCTTTACAAAATATCAGGCATCATTTACACCTGTAATAATGATCAATAAACAGGTTTGCTTTATTTTTGTTTACCGTTAAGCAAAAAGGAAATTGAATTTTTTTACCAGATTAAATTGTGATAATTAGTTGATAATGAATTTTATATAGTTTTCTTGCTGTCTAAGAAACATTCACTGACAATTTTCAGACACACGCCTGGATGATAACAGGAAGTTTTTATGGGAAGTAGAAAAAAAGGTAATTGGATGGCTTCTGTTAAGGAAAATGACCGGATAGCTAATTGACCAACTTAATCAAATTATGACCAGATGAACCGAGCATGACAAAAATTTGGACACACACGCGCATGATTATAATTCG
>CAYMLS010000533.1:0-2732 GCA_964390665.1 uncultured Bacteroidales bacterium
CTTTCTTTATCAAGCACAGATAAAATCGTGGGTTTTCTTGCTGACACTAATTACTTAAGAAAATGCTCAAAACCACAGGAGTGGTCTTTGATTTATAAATAATTATTTGAGGTGAAAACACTTTTTGTATATTCATTATTTACCATATTTGTCCTTTTAGGATGTAGTGGGTTAAATGATCATTCAGGCGAAATAAGAATAGAAACGAATATGGAATATTCCATATTTCCCAGACCCCGTAATCCTTTGGTTATAAATAATGATAAAGTGGGTTTTTATAATGATGGAAATAAAAGCTTTCTTGTTTTTTCTATTGAAACAGGAAAACCTCTGATGAAAAGAGAGTTAAAAGAGTTTCCCCTTTCTGAAATGTATGAAATGTTGACGGAGTATTATGATAATGAAATAGTTTTAACTCCGTTTGATTCTCTTTACGGAGGTGATTTATCGGATTTGAGATCATTTACATCTTATGGACTATATAAAACAATAGATAATCAATATTTTACAATCATAAAAGTACCCTATGAATATAAAGACACGAATTTTTTTCATGATGGTCAGTATTACAATGCTACCATAAGGAAAAGTAATTTCTTCTTGTTAATTCTTGATGAAACTTTAAATCTAACCAGGTATTATCTGATTAACTCGAAAGGATTGCCTGAAAATATTGCATTTTATTTTCATTCTCAACTTATTTTTACCGGTGAAAGTTTGATTGCCCCATTCGTAATGACCCCTGATGTATTTGAAGGTTTCGGACGTGAGATACCTGCATATGGTCAATTATCCTTAGAAGATGATGAATTGATTGTTAAAAATGTAATTACTACAAGCAATAAAAATTGGTTCCGACCTTTGGGAAATGTTGCTGTTATCAATAGCTTTTATCCTTCCCTGTATAAAAACGATAGCTATGCTATTGCTTTGGGAAACCAAATATTTAAGTTGAATAGTAATTTTGAAGTAGAAGAAAAAGCACTATTTGAATATCCGGAATGCGAAAGAATCAGTTATATTCATTTTCATAAAAACAGGCTTTTTTATATATGTGGTGATTTAATTTTTGAGAAGAACATGCTACCTGATTCATTAATCAAAATAAAATCTTCAAACGGAAAAACCATTGCCCGTTTTGATGCTCTTTTAACAGTGCAACCTTTTTATGATAATAATTGTGTTTATTTATTTGAAACCAGCGATAATTTTTTAGAAACTAAATTGAAATATTATCAATTAGACTAAGTTGATTTTTCTTCCTTAAATGATTGAAAATGGGAAATATAAGATTATGGATCCTGCTATTTGTCCTAATATTGTTTGCATGTGGATCCGTGCCAGAAAATGAGTATAGTTATTTTGATTTTTGCACCAAATCTGAAAGTGTTAGGATTGTACATTTTATAGATCTAAAAAATTGTATTTCATGCGGAACTTCCTGGTCAGTACCAGAATCTTACATTCCTTTTCTTGATCTAAATTGTAGTTACATTGTACCCAATTATAAATTACCAAATAATGAAGAATTGCTGTCTATGCATTTAACAAAAGATATCGTTAATCAATCGAGCATTCTTTCCAATCCTGATCTGTACAAAAGTTTTCAGGAAAAATACTACCCCGAGGGTGGATCATTTGTTTTGGTGTTCAATAACCTTGATTCATTGTTGATCATGACATCAATTGAAAGATACGGGATAAATAATATTGAGATGATAATGAACCTAAATTAGAATGTGCAAGTGTTTCTGCTTTTATTCCGGGAATTAGATCTAGATATGGGGTATTTTGATTTACTGTTATTTGAATATCCTACAAATTACCTCACCTTCTCATACTCCCCGATAGGTGAAAACCGGCACTTTTTATCATACCTGCTGCCGGGGTAGGCGTGCAATATGATATCAAGGGTGTCGTGAGATGTGTTTTGCAATCGGCATTTCAGTTCATGATACGATCCTGAAAACCGCTCGCTTATCACTTCTGCTTGGAAAACATCTCCTTTCCCGCTTTCAATTACAAATTCATCAGGGCAATAGTCATTTTGTGATAACCATATTCGGTGTCAGAGTTTTTATGTATTTCTTTTATATTCTCAACAACTGCTGTGTTTGAAGTTTGCTCTACTTTGTTGCTTGTAATTTTAAGAGTATGCTTACTGGGTTTACGACCTCTTTTTTGCCTTGGGCCGATAGTAATATTGATGTTTGGTAATACCAGCGATCGAAAGTCCTGTATCACGTTTCATGCCTTGGGAAATATACCTGGTTATAATCTCCTTTTTTTCTCCAGGGCTTGTTTCTTTTTTAGCAGATCTCCTTTGAGTTTGTTTTCAAGTTCTTTTTCAGCAAGGAATTGCTTGAGCATGTTATTTTCTTTTTCCAACTCCCTGATCCGTTTCTGCTAGGCTGGGGTCATCCCATGGTTAAACCCTTCCTCACCCATCTGCTCAAACTTCTTTTTCCAGTCATAGTAAGATGCACGATAAAGACCATGTTTTTCAAGGGTTTCGTTTACTCCCTTTTCCGAAGCTTCTTTGATTATCTTTAGCTTCTCTTCTTTGGTAAAATTTCTCTTTTTCATCATCACAAAAGTACAGATTTAAATCTATATCTGTGTCCGATGATTTAAGGGGCTAAAACATATCCTTCACCCAATCTCAACCCCTAAACCATTCTCACCCCCTCTTCACCCACACCCTTTTCCCATCAAAGGTAACGGCCAGTTTC
>CAYMLS010000534.1:0-2726 GCA_964390665.1 uncultured Bacteroidales bacterium
TCAAGCACAGATAAAATCGTGGGTTTTCTTGCTGACACTAGATAATTACATTGATGATACTGTTTTGGTAATGTTATCCAAACGCAAAACCGGCATAAAAGCTACCATTTACACCAAACAGATCAGCAAACAAATTAAACTCGACCTTCACAAGCATAACCAGCAATACCCACCGATCGAAATCCTTGAATTCAAAAAATCACACGACCGTTTCCTGATCATCGATAACCACAAAGTTTATCACATCGGCGCATCCCTAAAAGACTTAGGTAAAAAATGGTTCGCCTTTTCACTCATAAACATTAACCCCGAAGATATCCTGAAAAGAGTTGAGAAAGGTTGAGCCTTCAAAGAACAAAGAACATTTACCCTGTGGAATCACGAAGTGAATATTCCATCAGGGATTTACCCTGTGGAATTACGAAGTAAATATTCCATCAGGGCGAACATTCACCCTGTGGAATTACGAAGTAAATATTCCATCAGGGCAAACAAAAAATCCAATGTTTTTCCCTAAATTTGCCCCCGTTTTAAAAAAACCACCAGACCATATTGATTATGGGACTGAGTTGGCGAAGCTGTGAAAGTATTGTCCACAAATTGACTCAAATTAAGTACAGATTGCCACAAAGCAAATACTTCAACACAAAAGACCAATATAGTAATTCGAGCCAATTCGTGTAATTAGTGGACAAAAACCGGTTGATGACAAATATTTGAAGATCATAGTTCTGAATTCGGAAGACTTTCCATTCCTAAAAAAAACCGGGACATGCATCTTTGATTGCAGAACACGTAATAGAAAAACGGCCAAATCACAAACAAAAATCCAATGCATAAACTACCCTTTGCACCCTTACAGGAAGTTATTCTTGAATTAAAATGGGATTTGACTTTTGATAGTCAGATTGGTGCATTTACAGACCCTGATTTTCAGATTGCATTAGGTAAGTTTCATTCCGGTATTTCGCATCGGTTTCCCGTTGTAAAGCGAAAATTATCACCAGATGTGCCTGTTTCTTTATTGAATCATCAGACAATTTATCAATTCTGGAAAGGAGAAGGTGTTTGGCCAGCGGTGCAAATAGGCCCTGGAGTAGTATCGATAAACGATACGGAAAAGAATTACCAATGGGAGGGTACTTTTTATCCTCTCGCAAAAGAAGTATCAGAAATTCTCTGCCAGGCTTATAATTCAGAATTAAACTTTTCGGGCTATTCTTTACGTTATATTGATGTGATCAGAATAAAAGATTATAATTTCAGCGATTGGAAAACCTTTATAGAAGAAAACCTTAACTTTAGCTTTAAGAATCAGTTTAACACCCATGGCATGTTGAGCAAATTTATGGTTGACCAGGAATTTGACATTGACAGTGGGGGTAATTTGAAAATCAATATCTCAACTGGCAAGAATAATAAAAAAGAAGATGTTCTCATTATGCAAATAGCATTTATAGAAGAACTGGCCATGGATAAAAAAACTCTATTTGAAAAGATTGCCAGGGGACATACTTATACTTCAGTAGTTTTTAAAGACATTTGCAAAAAAGAGATGTATGACACATTTATTAACCGTTGAGGAAAATACTACCGTTTATCAAACAACCCGACCCACAAATCTGGCACCAGGGAAGGTGGAATACTTCTATTCGTTTAAGGGATTTGAAAACAGCACCATTTTTATTTCACCAGGTAGAAATCAAAAAGGGATTAATGAGTTAGTCTCTAAATTAATGGATATGGAATTGTTGGAGGACAACTGGGATAGTTATGGCGCTGCAGCACCCGAAAAAAGTTGCATTCGCAGAGCTGTTAAGTTCATTGTTTCCAATGCTCAATATGCACTCCCATTTTATTTCACTGCACCGGGAGTTAACGGGGAAGTATTGGTGGAGCTAAAGAATAAAAGCAGGTCGGCTGAAATATTCTTCAATCCTGACAATACCAATGAACTGCTCCTTTTTGAAAAATCAGAATGCATTTTTGAAGGGGATATCGACAATGATTTTACCACACTTATGGATTTTTTAAATGAATGAATGATCTGCTTCACAAAAAGGAAATAATTAATGAAGATGACAATTTACTCCGGCGGGTGATGTTTCTGAATCCATCTTTTATTAAGCCTGACGGTACTCCAGCATCATCAAGCTTCTCATTGAAAAAGGGAGAACCGAGCCATGACAAAAATTTTGACACACACGCACATGATTATCATTCTCCGCATTGTAAAACATGTAGTCAATGTGTTGGCGAGCTCCATCTGACCTATTTAATCAAATTACATACAGATGAAAATGGTCTTTCCGTTGACATAGAGCGGCTTACAACCCACGAGGCAAGCATTATGGATAGAACCAAGTTTCGGCTATTCGCACTGTCTGCGAAATTTACAAGTAGCCTGGGTCTGGCCAATCTACATGATCCTCAACCCGATAATTATGCTCATGCTTTGATAACAGGAAACATTACAAGGTCAGTTTCAAGAAAAATGGCGGATGCTGCAAGGAAAGTTTCATGAGCAGGCATTGATTAATTACGTTTCACAGATTTCCACTAAGCAAAACCATCAACCCCAAAGCATAATCTTATAATTTGAGCCAATCTGTGTTCCAATTCGTGCAAATTTGTGGACAAAAAAATTCACCCTGTGGAATCCACGAAGTACATATTCCATCAGGGCGAACATTTACCCTGTGGAATCACGAAGTGAATATTCCTAC
>CAYMLS010000535.1:0-2720 GCA_964390665.1 uncultured Bacteroidales bacterium
ATAGAAAAATAACAATGTCTTGCAGTTCTTCATTTAGTTGGTCGTGGTTTTTCATGATGTGGTGCAATTATGGTAAATGTTCATAGTTAACTTGCTGTTATTCAGTTTGATTAATTGTTTATTGCATACAATTCGTTGTGATTTCTGATTCATCAATGTAGTTATTATTGATAAATGCTTTTCTTTCATGAGGAGGTACCCCGTTTTGTTTCATTACCCAGGTCGCTGTATTAATCCAGTCATGTTTGTTGCCATCTGAAAAGGTGCCCCATTTTTTGTTAGCAGCGTTTACAGCATGTGAATAAGGATCGTACTTTTGCCCCGGTTTAGGTTTATAGTTTTTCTTTGGTTTTTTTTGTGGTGGTGGTGGTGCCGGTGGTAGTGTAAACTCCTTTTTCAGGATTGATCTGTATTTACATTCAGGATCAAACGTTGCAAACCTTAAACGCCCTACATCTTTACAGGACGTATCTGTTTTTATCCCGTAGGTATCAAACGCCTTTGAAATAGTTTCGTAGTAATCTTTATGCTTTGTATGATCGTTCTCAGTGAGTGCAATAACCATAAAAACACCTTTTCCGCTTGCGCTTAGTGCTGAGAGAACAACCTCTTCCCATGCATTGAAAAAACTATCCCGGATCATTGCCCAATCTGTAATTTGTGGATTGTTCTCCGGGTCAATATCTATTGTGATCAAAGAATTGTATTCAATCATAGTTTCCTTTTTACGCTTTTCTTTGTAGTGTGCACTCAGGGTGTACGCTGGTAAGAATGATTTTATATGTTTGTAGCGCTTCGGGTCATTCTGCTTTGCTTCTCTCAGTGCACTCCAAAAAGAATGATCAAACCCAAATCCGTTTATACAGTTCGCCACAAATCCAAAAAAACTATCCTGCCCAGTTTTTTTGAAGTTGTTGATTTGCTCTCCGTTTATAAAAAAAGGGTAGTTTTTATATTCACTTACTTTTAATGTGTCCAGTCTGAATTTATCCATTTTTGTTGATTTTTCGGTCATCTTAGTAAAATTGTAAAACATTGATATTCAAATAGTTTACTAAGATAAAGCGTTTCATCTTAGTAACTCAAATTTCGACCATCTTAGTAACCATCTTAGTAAACATGTAACTTTCTAAATATCAATAACTTTACTGAGATGATTTACTAAGATATCTTAGTAAAAATCTACTTACTAAGATGATAACCCCCCATATAGGGGGTTATCTTAGTAAAAAGTAATTCATTAAAAAAGGTCGTTATTTTCATGTATGTTTATTTTATCTATATTCAAAATATAGTGAACATGTGGCTTTTTTCCATGCTTTGTTAAATATTCATTATTCACATAGTATTGAATAAAAGTTCTCATTTTATTATTTGATATTTTCAAACCTGCTTTGCTGAATTCTATCAACAAAGTATCCAGTAACTCGGTATGTTTAGGTTTATCCAACTTCTTAAAGGTTTCCTTCAAAACATACTCGTGTGTGCTATCCATAAAACTATCAGGGTCTTTTGGTGCTTTGCTGTCGTTGTTCTCAACTATGTAATTCTCATCAAAAACAGGTATTACCGGCGTAACTGATTCATCTATATAAAAAGCAGTTGGTTCTGGTTCTTTGTCCCGGGTGTCTTCAGGTGTGACAATGCTTATATCTCTGTTTTTTTCATCTTTTGCAACTGATATTATTGCCTCCGATTTATTTATCATTTCCGTTCCCAGGTGTCCACGTGGATCGGTGTTACCTTTTGCTTTGTTTTGATGTAAAACACCACAAAGATGTATTTTATACCATTCTGTCCATCCCATGAATGTATCATTAACAAGTTCGGTCGCTTGCTCAGGTGAATTAATATCAAAAAGCAAGTCCCGAATACCATCAATGAAAACAATACCTAAGTTCTTACTATATTTGAGAGCGGTTTCAATCAATGTTAACCGGTCGTTTGTATTCTCTCCCCTGAGTCTGTATATTTCTAAGTTTTTCGGGTTCGGGTCGCCTGTCATGTTCTCAATTCGCTTCATGATCCTTTGCACTCGATAAGGCTCCTGTTCGGTGTCGAAAAGAATTATTCTGCTTTTGTCGACTGGTAGGTGCCCGGTTAATACTCCATATTCACCTTTCAATCCCTGTTCGGTGTTGAAAAGAATTGTTCTGCTTTTGTCAACTGGTAGGTGCCCGGTTAATACTCCATATTCACCTTTCAATAAGGCAGCAATGCCAGCGCTGACAAAGAATGATTTGCGGCTTTTCGCTTTTCCTGATATAATTGACATTCCATTTATTGAAAAGATAGGTTGCCCATTCATGTTTAGGATTGTGGGCGGTGGTGGTATATCTGCAAAGGGATCGACCTTTAACTTTTTCAATCTCGAAAGTAAATCAGAATCCTTACTATTTTCTTTAATCGACTGATCAAGCGTCAAAATATCTGAAAATGTGTTATCTTTGTTCATTGTTTATTTGATTTACAGGGGGGTGCGGACACACCCCTTTTTTTATGCGGTTTCCAGTGAATTGTTAACATCTGAAAGTTTGAGCAAAACTCTTCCAGATACACGATAAGCGGGTAAATTACCGTTTCGGATAAGTTTATCAATGGTAGGTAGGGTTACTTTCAGGAAACGGGCGGTTTCCTGCCTGGTCATGTACTTATCATTTGCCCGGTTCAGGTGCCCTTTTATTCTTTTCTCAACTTCGTTGCCTACTATTTCCCGGAGT
>CAYMLS010000536.1:0-2720 GCA_964390665.1 uncultured Bacteroidales bacterium
TTTTTAAATACGAAAGAACCGGCATATTGTCTTCTGTTCTCCACGCGCCCGTCGTCAATGGATTTTTGTTCTGTTTTTAGTGCGGAGGCGGTGTAGGTATAGTGAAGCATATGTTTGGTTTGGGTTCAAACGGATTGATGGGGTAAATATAGGAATAATCTGGAATTTTGGCAGGGAATTCGGTGTTTGAATTCTGAGTCGCGCCGGAAGGCGCGTCTCTACTGGCGATTTATGGAGGTGACAAAGGAGACGTGCCGGAAAAAGGCACGTCTCTACAGCTGCTGAGGATATTTTATCATGCTCTTATCGCGCCTGGCAGTGCGTCTCCTTGCGGTGTATCACAAAAAAGTCATAGGGATGATGATGTTTCTTATCCTTGAAAATCCCGATTCCTGGGTATCCGTGTCATCTGTGTTCTATTCTTTTCAGCTTGCCTGTGTGCATGACTGCTAATTTTTTGATCGCTTCGCTTCACTGGTCTTGTTACCGGGCATTCTGCAAGGTCTTTGTGGCAGACCGAGTGGTCTGCTTTGGTGGAGATGGTAATTTTCCAGCCTGTTCTTTGCATTAAAGGATTTGGTGGTATCTTTTGATAAAGTTAAAGCGATGCAATGCCCTTGAACCCTATGCTTAAACCTTTTTAGTAATGACTTTGATGGTGGAACCTTCGAAAAACAGGGGATGGCAAATATTATTCAGATTTCTCACTACTTACTTGCAAAATTCTTTCAATATTTATTTTTTCAATAACTGTTAGCGTATTATTCACGTCATGATACTGAGGTTTATACCAGGATTTATCTTTAAAGTAAGACTTCCATTTTTCTGTTTTAAATATATACCCATGATCCGCAAAAATCTCATTGCGCATAATATCCAAATCTGATTTCTGATATTCTTCCAGTTCTGAAATTTCCAAAATCCTATTGGATGCCTCGGAAAAAAAACGATCTCTTGAAAATCTCCCTTTTTCAACCTTGTAAAAACCTTCACTATTGATAATATAGTAGTTATATCTGGTACTGGTCACCTTTTCTTCATCAGTGATTTCATCAAATTCAAGCTCTTCGGATTTAACCTCAAGCAAGGTGTCATTTATGGTACTTATCATTGTCCACCTACCACCCTCTCTTGTCAGAGTAGTTTGACCTATTATTTCTGACTGCTTTATAGATTCATGGTGAAATGAAAGTAAGGCAAAAGCAGAAGTGTATCCACCCATGGGAAATCCCAAATCGATAATAAATACTGTATAGTCTTCCTTTTTAAAAATTGCATAAGGATGGACTGATTGAACCATTTCGCTTATTATTCTTTCATTATTAATAATTTTTGAAGCTAATTCAAGTGGAATTTCAATACTTCTCCAATCCGTGCCTTTAGAAAGTTTCTCAAAATAACTCTTAAACTTACCAAAGTCGGACATTTCAGTCTCTTGTGCTAATGCACAAATTGGAATAATCGCTAGTACAATTATTATCAGTAATTTTCTTTTCATTTGTATCACTATTTAAATTTATCCCATAAATTATTTCGTGTAACCCAACTATAAAATTCGCTCCAGGACATCCCACTTCCCTTACTCTCTCTTCCACTTCCATCGGTATCAGCAATTGGGTGACCACCTCTGAAGGTATGTCCTATTCTTTGATGGTCTTCTACATCTATCCATTCTGTTCTAGCTCTTGTACCTGCTCGAGAAGCATGAATAACTTCAAATCGTGTTACATTACCATCTTTATCCCTATCTACATTACCAGTGGCGATATATACATGCGATGGATGATCATATAATTCACCTTGTTCGTTTCTCTTTTTACTTGTATTAAAGACCAAATCTCCTTCTTGTATCTCGCTAAAGCTTGTGTGAAGCAAACCGGTGCCATCCCTCTCTGCATTAATAAAAGCATTAATCTGGTTAAATGTACCGTGGGGCAAATCACCCATTAGTTTATCAGGATCAGCATTAAAAGCTATCCTTGCTAAACCAGAACAGTCAATAACCATGCTATAACCATGCGGTACATCAACGTGATAGAAATCATAAATAAATGGTTTTGATTCATGAAACATTGATATATTGGAATCATGTTGGTTCTTTAATGATCGGGATACACCAAGTGCTACCCACCGGTTAACGTGGGCACCTCCAATGTAGTAGGGATTCTTCCCACCCCACTCATACCAGGTACCAATATAAGCATTTGCTGCATTTGTTACATCATCGGGTAAATTACCATCAGGGTCAATAAAACGAATAGGATTGTTGAAAGAGTAGTTGTAAGGTGTTTTATTAATATTGTATTCAGCTGCAGGATCAATCACATGCCACCTACCAATCTGCGCATCATAAAACCGTGCCCCGTAGTCATACCAGTTTAGATCAAAATCAACCTGCAACTCCTTGCCGTTGTAAAGGTAGCGGTTGTCTTCGGCAAAGGGGGTTTCAGTATCGGAGGTGTAGATCATGTGCCCGAAGGGGTAGTCGTCGATTTGCTGAACGGTGTTGCCGCTGTGATCGAGTGTGACTCTTGTGTTGCCCAAATGATCTTTAAGGGAATATTCATTTTTAAAATCAGTATTTCCACGTCCATCATCCACGTATACAAACCTGCCCACAATGCTGAAAGCGTAACTTAACTGGCGGTTTTTGAACACGAAAGACCCGGCGTATTGTCTTCTGTTCTCCACGCGCCCGTCGTCAATGGTTTTTTGTTCTG
>CAYMLS010000537.1:0-2716 GCA_964390665.1 uncultured Bacteroidales bacterium
GTTGAGGATGAGGATGAGGATGAGGTTGAGGTTGAGGTTGAGGATGAGGTTGAGGTTGAGGTTGAGGTTAAGGTTAAGGATGAGGTTGAGGTTGAGGTTGAGGTTAAGGTCGTGAAGCGGTAAACCCTTCGAGCGGTTGAAAACCCTCGAAGTGGTTGGAGGGGAATGAAGAATGAAGGAGGAAGGAGGAAGGAGGAAGGAGGAAGGAGGAAGGATGTGCCCGTCGTCCGACGACTTCCAGTTCGTCGGGCGAATAAGAAAAAGTTGATTTATGACCCGGTGATCCAATTCAGGTAATTCTCCTGGTTGATAACCTGGTATTCTGATTCAGGATAGGCATTTATCCAGGATTTGGGGGCTTTGGGTTTCTTTTTCGGATTCCATTTTATTTCATATGCGAAGAGTTTTCCCCGACGTTCTTCTATCCAATCAATTTCTGCTTTATTATAAGTTCTCCAAAAATAATTGTTTGAATTGATTTCTTTGTAATCCAAAAACTTTACCCTTTCAGATATCACATAGTTTTCCCATAATTGTCCTGTATCATTTCTCAGATATAAAGGATTGAAGTTTGAAATAAGAGCATTGCGGATGCCATTGTCAAAAAAATACCAGCGACTTGTTTTTGTGATTTCGTTTCTCAGATTATTACTAAATCCGTGTAGTTTAAAAACAACAAATACTTTACTAAGCAGGTCAAGATACTTTTCAACGGTATTTCTGGCAATACCCACTTTATTGGATATTTCATCCAAAGATACTTCTGTGCCAATTTGAAAAGCAATTAATCTGAGAATATCAAACATTTTTGTTGCGTTTTTTACTCCATCAAATTCCAGAATATCTTTTAACAAATACGAGTTTACCAGCTCTTTTAGGTAAATTTCTTTGTATTCATAAGAAGCATTGATGATTTCGGGATATGTTCCGTAAATGAGTCTGGTTTCGAGCAAAGACCTTGTTTGTATAAGATTTTCGTTAGCAGATAATTCCAGTTGTGATAATGGATGAACCGGAATGGTGAATTTCCGTCCGGTGAGAGGTTCGCCAAGTTTATTCGACAGATCAAACATAGAAGAACCTGTAGCAATAATTTTTAAATGTGAAAACTTGTCCACGAAGAACTTCAGCGCCAAACCAATATCAGGTATCTTCTGTGCTTCGTCGATGATCAAAACAGTGTGATCTCCAATCAGTCTTTTATAATTTTCGTATGATCTTTGTTTGATAATTTCGGCACTAACAAGATCCTCACCATCTATGTTAAGTACCTTTTCTTTTGTAAGCCTATTGTTTTGAAGCCATTCTAAAAATGAAGTTTTCCCAACCCTCCTCGCCCCAAGCAACAGTAAAACTTTTCCGTTTACAAATTTTTTTTCAAAACTATCACTGAAAGCCCTTAAAATATAATTTTCCATCTAATAATCATTTGATTTATTCTGTTCTCGTTTTTTCAAGGAGAGATCTCGCCAACACGCTGACTACATGTTTTATCATGAAGCGTGATCTAATCATGCATGTGTACTTCGACATGCTCAGTAGAACTGTGTCAAAATTTTTGTCATGCCCGGTTTATATCATTTTTTGTACAAAAATACATCTTTTATCAATTCCAATGAAGGAATTTAGGGTAAATGCTTCAATTGATTGAAAGAATTAATAATTATTGTTTCCCCGGTCTCCCCAACCCCACCTGCCCGTCGTCCGACGACTTCCAGTTCGTCGGGCGAATAGTAAAGAAAAACAAAACCTTGCCCCTACCTATCCCCCAAGGCGCAGCGCGCCGGCATTATGGTAGAAAATAGCAGCAAGCAAAGACACCCCAAGGCGCGTAGCGCTGACATTATCAACAACGATGTTCAATCTTTTTTTTGAATTACAAATTCAACATGTTCCAGGCGGAATTGCAAATTCCGCTTCCCCGGTCTTACCAACCCCGCCTGCCCATCGTCCGACGACTTTCAGTTCGTCGGACGACTGATAGTACAGATATTTTTCGTATTTTTATTGGAAAAAATGAAAATGACAACACTCAAAGTTTCTGTCTCCAATAAAAATGATGCTAATATTTTGATTCATTTGCTTAAGAAGATGTCGTTTGTGCAGGAAATTGAAGAAATTCAGGATACCGGTGAGCAAAATAATCAAATCGAAAAATTGCAGTCAATCCTTAAAGAAAACCATGATTTGGATCCTTTTAGTGAAATAGATGATCCTGCGGAATGGGAAAATCAAATTCGTGAAGAATGGAAATGAATCTTTTAATTGATACAAATATTCTTGTTTATCTTTCTAAAAAAGAGATAACATTTGCTGATTTTGCAAAGAAAAACGACAGATTGTTTATTTCAGTTATAACAGTGATGGAGGTGAAAGGATATAGATTTAAGTCTGACAGAGAGGAGAGATTTATTGAGCAACTATGCCATGAATTAATGACGATATATATTGATGAACAAATCGTTAATAAAGTGATTGAAATCAAAAAAAAGAGAAAAATAAAATTGCCGGATGCTATTATTCTTGCAACGGCAATAACAAAAAAGCAAGCACTTGTCACGAGAAATACGAAGGATTTTATAAATTTCACTCCATCCCTTAGCATCATCAATCCATTTTACAGGTCTGAGCAGTAAGAAATGCCGGAAACATAAGAGGTTAAGGTTGAGGTTGAGGTTGAGGTTGAGGTTGAGGTTGAGGTTGAGGTTGAGGTTGA
>CAYMLS010000538.1:0-2700 GCA_964390665.1 uncultured Bacteroidales bacterium
CATGCATTCAAATTAAATGACATATGGGTTATTTTCATTGATCTTTTTCTTATTTGAAATCAATAAAACTTCACTTTTATGATTGCTATGGATAAAACAAGAGAGATAACACCTTATCTGTTACCGAACATTCAATTAACCATGATTAATAGTCAAGAAAAAGAAATCGTATATGGTGTTTAACCAACCTCCTGTGAGATCATTTCAAAATAAATGAAAGTGATAAAACAGAAAATAATCTGACTTAGAAAATGTGATCACTGTCAATGTTCTTTTTTGTGGTATAAAAATCTTTGAAAATCGAGTAATGAATATTAACTTTGTCGTAACAGTACCTGTGTTGCATCCCGTAAGATCTGCTCACAGGTCTTTTTTTATTAGGTTCTCCTGCCTCAAAGTTACAACATAGTCTTTGCAAGAAAACGCCAATTGCTGCGTTGGGCTAGACTTACACTTGAATCTTTCTTTATCAAGCTAAAAAAAATCGTGAGTTTTCTTGCTAACACTGCATAGCATATTTTTACTTACAACTTACAGAAGTTGCATGATGACAAAACAACCCAAAACTATTCAAGAGCAAATCAACCTTCTTCGGGAAAGAAACATGTCTTTTGCAGATATTGCCCAAGCATCAGATTTTCTATCCAACATCAGCTACTACAGGTTGAAAGGGTATTGGTGGGAAATGCAGGACGATAAAATCAATCATCATTTTAGCAATGGAAGTTAATTCGAGGATGTGATTGCTTTGTATAATTTCGACAGAAATTTCCGACTTATTGTTTTCAATGCCATAGAGCGCATCGAAATAGCATTGCGAACAAAAATGGTATACCATCTCTCCCTTAAGTTTGGCGCTGAATGGTATCTAAATTCATCGTTATTCCCAAACAAAAAATATTATAGTGACTTCCAAAGTAAGATACATACAGAATTAAAGGAGAGCAGTGAGGAATTTATTGTGAATCATTACAATAGCCACCCAAATAAAAACCCCGAAGCATGGAAAGCTCTTGAGGTGATTACACTGGGATCTCTTTCAAAACTATACCGAAATCTTGATCATCAGTTGCCCGCAAAGAATACCATAGCTAAAGAGTTTGGTTTGTTTAATCAAAAGTATTTAAGCAGTTGGTTAATTACAATTACTCTTCTGAGGAATATTATCGCACATCATGGCAGGTTATGGAACAGGGTAATAATTAATAAATATGATTGGCCCAGCAAAACGCTTGAACCAATTCTCGACTATATACCAAACAATTATCAGAGAAGGAAAATATTTCCTATCCTATCTGCCATCTTATACCTAAATGACAGAATTAGTCCGGGACACCATATCTTTGATGAGTTACTAAGGCTTTTCATCGAATTTAAAGACATACCTTTGTATAAAATGGGGTTTCCTTCTGATTGGGAAACCCAGCCAATTTGGAATAATAGATGAAGGATCTTATCCTTACATGATTAAATATAATATTACTGTTTTTAAAGAAATCAAAACCCAAAGTATGAAAGAAGATATCCTCTACACACGCCATAAACATTGATAACCGTATAATATAATACCTGTAATACGTTTTGTAAAAGATAAGGTGCCGGTGCTTAAATCCCTCATTATGAAAGGTTAACAGAACCTTTTGAATTCCTTTCTAAACCTAATCCCCAACCAACTCACCACACAACCGATTACCACATCGGCTCATACATCCATCAGATTTGATACTATTGTCGGGTTTTTTACTTTTCAATCTGATTATTTTTGCAAATATTTATCTGTGGAGTATTTTTTCAAACAGGCAGGATGTTTGCCCCTTTAAGTTCATTTCAGGGGGTGGTTTCATGCATATTTTGCTTTAAAAGTTTGTGTATGATTCGCAAACACCAACGGTTACTAAAACTATCAACATTACTTACATTTTCTCTATGATCCAAAATCTTTTTGCCGCAATATTTTTATCACTTGTTTTTCTTCTGCCGGCATCTGCCCGGTTGCAACCTCTTGTTCCTGTATCGGATGAGCAAAACGAGGCACAACTTTTACAGGATGCTCAAAAACAGGAACCCGTTGTTTTGAAAGGAGGTTACCAACAGTACGACCTGGTGGTGGCTCGTCTGGCAACATGGGATAACGGTGAAAAAGAGATCGTTGTCCGCCTGATTTTACCACCAAAGGATAAAAATGCAAAGGGTTTGTTGCCCGTTGTTGCTTTTGTACACGGCGGTGGTTTTATCGGAGGAGACCCGTTCATGGAGATCCCGGGCAAAGAGGGTTCATTTGGAGAGGCATTCACGGCATTGCTCGACGAGGGTTTTGCGGTTGCCTCCATGGGGTATCGCCTGGCAAGGGAGGCAGGATGGCCGGCGCCGGTAAGTGATGTTTTATGCGGATTGAGGTTTTTAACCCTGCATGGCAAACATTGGGGTATAGATGCCCGGCAAATAGGCATATCCGGTCATAGTGCGGGCGCACGACTGGCTGCGCTGGTATCCGCTTGCGAGCAAAATGCTTTTCATCATCAGGATCTTCCCTGGCAGGGGGCAGAGGTTCGGTTTTCGGCTCTTTGGATATGGGCAGGATCGACATGGGACTGGCCGCAGGCAGACCAATGGGTGGATTTCGGTAAACCAAGGTACTACAGTGTGCCACGCCTGCTTTTTGGCGAGCATCCGGCCCATGACAACCAAACGCGCCACCGC
>CAYMLS010000539.1:0-268 GCA_964390665.1 uncultured Bacteroidales bacterium
TTAGATAAATTAAAAAACAAAAAATCATGAGATTTGACTTAATTGTAGCGTTTGTAGACCCAAGCGAAACAGAAAAGGTGGTGAAAACTGCTAAAAAAGCAGGTGCCACGGGCGATGTTATTATCCAGGGAAAAGGTACCGGCATAGAATCAACAAACTTTCTGGGTTTGTCTATTCAGGATAAAACCGATGTGATCCTTTTTGTAGTAGAGGAGCATCACACCAAACGCATCATGGACTGTGTTTCTGATGAATTGCACATTGAGGA
>CAYMLS010000539.1:278-2695 GCA_964390665.1 uncultured Bacteroidales bacterium
GGATATTGCTTCAGATGAAAATAGACCGCGTGGCGGGATTATCCAAACAGATCAAAAAGATCAGAGAAAATCTTAAAAAAGAACAACTATAAATCAGAAAGGTCATGGAAATATTCAAGAAAGCAAAGGAAATAGCTTCAGACAGGCTATTCTATATTGATGGTTTGGCAAGTATAAGAGATGCCGTTCAGTTGATGAAAAAAGAGAAAGTGGAGGCGTTGATCATCAAAAAAAGAAATAATGCTGATGCAAACGGAATTATTACCGTAAATGACATCATAAAAGGGGTGGTCATTGCCAAAAAGGACCTGGATGAGGTGAGCGTTTACGAGATTATGACCAAACCCGTATTTTCTATTCCGGCACATCTGAATGTTAAGTATGTGCCGCGGTTGATGTATAATTATGATATCAAGATCGCACCTGTTGAAGAAAGTGGTGAATATATCGGCATGATTGACTATTCTCAGTTTTTATTTACGGAGATTTAGTATATTGAGATTGTATGCAGGAAGTTGGTTTTTCAAAATATTTGAGATCAGGCTACCTTGCTGCCATCCAACCTAAGAAACTGCAGGAACTGGTTCAAGAGTATGAAACAGCGAAACGAAACGGATTTAATCTACACAAAAACAATGAATTGAACTGATTATGGGAGAAAACAAAAGATTGAAACAATTACGTTCTGCACTGCTTGGCGTCGCCGTGGGAGATGCCCTGGGTGTTCCCTATGAATTCAAGGCAAGGGATATGATCAAAGAAGAACCTGCAACGGGAATGACCGGGTATGGCACCTATAACATGCCCCCCGGAACCTTTTCTGATGATGCATCACTCACCTTTTGTCTGGCAGAGATGCTCACTGAAGGGTTTGACCTGAAGGTGCTTGCCAATCATTTTGTGAAATGGTGGCACGAGGGATATTGGACTGCTACCGGGCATACCTTTGATGTGGGAGTTACCACCCGGGAAGCCATCAGCAATATCACCCGGGGTGTGAAACCTGAATTGGCAGGCAAAACCGATGAGCATTCCAATGGAAATGGATCATTGATGCGCATTTTACCTTTACTTTTTTATGTAAAAGACATGCCTGTGGAAGAACGCTTTCGTCATGTGGCACTGGTCTCATCAGTGACCCATGCACACATTCGCTCGGTGATTGCCTGTTTTTATTACATTGAATTTGCCCGTAAGATCTTATATGGTATTAAAAAGCAGGATGCCTGCAAACAACTGAAGAATGAGTTGCCACCCACACTGGAAAAAATGGGTGTGGAACAGTTGGAGACGATTGTCTTTGAGCGATTACTTCAATCCGATATATCAACCCTTGCAGAAGAAGAGATTCAAAGCACCGGGTATGTGATTCACAGTCTGGAAGCCTCCATCTGGTGCTTTTTAAAAACAGAAAACTATCAGGATGCAGTCCTGACGGCGGTCAACCTGGGCGAAGACACTGACACCACCGCGGCCATCACCGGTGGATTGGCAGGTTTACAGTATGGTGCAGACACCATCCCGCAGGAATGGATCAAAACCCTGGCACGCCTGCCTGATATTGAGCATCTGGCTCTTCGTTTGGATAATTCATTACCGTCATAGCTTTTCGCGCCTTGCTTCAGTGCCCGGACGAACTGTAGTCGTCCGACCAAGGCAAATGTGGTATGGCGAATTTAGCAAGTTTGACAACTAAAAAGAACCTTTTAATACTTTGATTAAGCAACCTTTTTGCTAAATTTGTATGTAACTGAAAAGTATGATAATATCTGAAAAACATTCTATGGATAAATCAATCATTCGAAAAGGAAAGATCAAAGATCAGGGCAACGATTTTCTTTTTTGGCAATCTCAACCTTATGAAAAAAGGCTTTCTGCAATCGAGTCAATAAGAATGGAATTTAACACATGGAAATATGCTGATCAACAAGGACTTCAGAGAGTTTATCGAATTATTAAACGCTCATGAAGTACAATATCTTATTGTGGGTGGATATGCTGTGGGGTTTCATGGTTATCCGCGCTATACCAAATATTTAGATATATGGATCTTAGTTTCTGATGAGAATGCAGAGAATATTTTAAAAGCCCTGAAAGAATTTGGATTTGGACATGCAAATCTGCAAAAGAAGGATTTTCTGAATCCTGATGAATTTATACAATTAGGTTATCCCCCTAATCGAATCGATATAGTATTATCATGTGATGGAGTAGAATTTGAAAAATCGTATGAATCCAAAATCCAAATAACACACGACGGTTTATTGTTGAATTTTATAGATTTAGAGAATCTTAAAAAAAACAAAGAAGCATCCGGGCGGCCACAGGATCTTGCTGATCTTGATAATTTAAAAGAAAGGTAGAGGTATGATAATTACACCCGCTACGCGAAATCTGCCATTTCGCTTCCCACCATC